>CALUKF010000009.1 GCA_944321145.1 uncultured Odoribacter sp.
CAGAGTATTGCCGTCGCCAGCAGTCCTTTTATTTTCCACAACGACATTATTGCCATACCCGCCATCATTTATGCCCTCATGATGAACGTTATCCTCCTGATTTATGTTGCCATCGTGAAGCGGCGCTGATTCGCGGCGGGCTTAAAAAAACGAGGCGCACCCCTTGGGCGCGCCTCGTTTTTTGTCTTCATGTGTTGATATTAAGCCTGTTTGATTGCTTCAACCGGGCATTGTGCAGCGCAAGTACCGCAATCTGTACATGCATTCGCATCGATTTGATAGTGGTCGCTGCCCATTGAGATTGCACCTACCGGGCATTCTCCTTCGCATGAACCGCATGAAATACAGTCATCTGAAATTACGTAAGCCATTTTTCTATAGTTTTATTGATTAATATGCCGCAAAATTAAAACCAATATTTGAAAGAAAAAAACTTTTATCCCGATTTTTCTTCGGATATATTTCCTATCTTTGCCCCTCGATAATTTGAAGGGGATTTTTTATGAACCGTGCAATGGGAAAACAGGCGGGCTTGCAATCCCCCAAGCCGAAACCTGTCTTTGAGTAGCACATAAAAAATGTATTATGCAAGTTTTTGAATTAAAAGGAGAACTGAGAACAGATTTGGGTAAAAAAGCAACCAAAGCGTTGCGGGCTGAAGGCAAAGTGCCGTGCGTGCTTTACGGCGGTGGCGAGAATATCCATTTTGCTGTGGCTGAGCGGGCATTGCAGAATTTGCTTTACACGCCGATTGTCTATATCGTGAAATTGGACATCAACGGCAAGACATGCGAGGCTGTAATGCGTGAAATCCAATTCCATCCGGTGAGCGACCGCGTGCTCCACATCGACTTCTACCAGATTGACGAAAACAAACCGGTTGTCATGGAAGTCCCTGTGAAACTGCATGGTTTTGCAGCCGGCGTACAGGCGGGTGGTAAATTGTCCTTGGTTGTCCGGAAGCTGAAAGTGAAAGCGTTGCCGGCTAACTTGCCGGGTGAAATCGACATCGACGTAACCAACTTGGGCTTAGGAAAATCAGTGAAAGTGAAAGATTTGTCTTTCGACAACTTCGAAATCGTCAATGCAAAAGACGTGGTTGTTGCACAGATTAAGCTGACGCGTGCTGCGCGTGCTGCTGCACAGGAAGCCAAGTAAGCAGTGAGTTATTATGAAGTATCTGATAGTCGGATTGGGCAACATTGGCTCCGAATACGAAGATACACGGCATAATATTGGATTTAAAGTATTGGACGCTTTTGCGAAGGCGTCCAATGCTGTTTTTGAAGACAAACGCTACGGTGCCGTGTGCGAGTTGAAATTGAAAGGACGCACCCTTCTCTTGCTGAAGCCCAACACTTATATGAACCTCAGCGGGAAAGCGGTCAGCTACTGGATGCAGAAAGAAAAAGTGGCATTGGAAGACCTTTTGGTGATTGTCGACGACCTCGCTTTGCCTTTTGGCACCCTCCGCCTCCGGGGGCAGGGGAGCGACGGCGGGCACAATGGATTGAAAAGCATCAACGCCCTTCTCGGCACCAATGCCTATGCGCGTCTGCGCATCGGAATCGGCAACGATTTCCAGCGTGGCGGGCAAATCGACTATGTCCTTGGGCAATGGACGCCTGACGAGGAAGTTGCCCTCCCAGCCCTCCAAGAGCGTGGCGGTGAGGTAATAACGGCTTTTGTCCTTCAAGGGCTTGCACGCACGATGAATATTTACAACACCAATCCTAAAAAATAAACCCTTTTATGGCGGAAGAAGAAAAAGTGAGAATAGACAAATGGCTCTGGGCAGTGCGGATATTCAAGACCCGTACCCTTGCTGCCGAGGAATGCCAGAAAGGACACGTGACTATCGGCGGCGTCCACGTCAAGCCTTCCAAAGAATTGCGTGGCGGCGAAATCGTCAAAGTCCGGATGCCTCCCATTGAGCGCCACTTCCTGGTCAAAGGGCTGTCTTCCAAACGCATGTCCGCTTCGTTGGCAGCCGAATATGTGGAAGACGTCACCCCGCAGGAGACGCTCGACCTCCTCAATGCCGTCAAGTCCTATGGTTTTGAGTCGCGTCCCCGGGGCATCGGGCGTCCCACCAAACGCGACCGCCGCATGATTGACCGCCTGAAGCACGATTTGGAAGACGATTTTGAACTCTAAAAACATACCGTACATGATAGTTGCGCGCGAAAAAAAGAAAGACAATATTGCCGAATATCTGTTATATATGTGGCAAGTGGAAGACATGCTCCGGGCATTGGGGTTGGACATGGCGCAAGTAGACCAATACGTTGTCTCCCGCTATGCAACGGACGAACAGACCCGCCATGAAATCCATGATTGGTATGACAACCTTATCGCCATCATGAAACAGGAGCGGGTGGAAAAACAAGGACACATCCAAGCCTTGAAAAATACCATGGACGAGCTTACGGAGTTGCATTTCTTCCTCCTCCACCAGGCGCACGACTTTCGCTACCAGCAATTGGTGACTGCCGCTGCTGCCAATCTCGTGGAATACCGCCGCCGCTCACAAGCCGGCGATGACGTTTCAGACCCGGAACTTGCGATGCAGGGTTTATATGCCAACCTCTTGCTCCGCCTCCAGAAAAAGGAAATCCATCCGGAGACCGCAGCAGCCATGGACACTTTCAGCAAAATGATTGCCTATCTCGCCGCACGCTACAAGCAACGCGAAGAAGAAGAACGTACAGCATTGAACGAAATATAAAAACCATTTTTATGAGAAAGATTTTAATAGCCATCCTCCTTTGTTGGTCGGCATCCCTTTATGCCGCCGAAGATAAAAAAGAATACAACGCTTCCTTTTCCAAGGACGGCGTGGAAGAAGTGGTCATAGTCAATAGCTACGGCGATGTCGAAATTAGCCAGGCAGCAGACACCCTCTGCACCGTCAGCGCTGTCGTGACCGTAGAAGCGAAATCTCCGGAGAAAGTAGCGGAAGTGTTGGCTTCCGTATCCATCACCGAAAGCGTTTCGGGAGCCTCCCGGACTTTTGCCACGGGGTTCGGCAAAGACTTGGGGGTCAAAAAAGCCTTCGCGGGCGTAAAAGTCAACTCCGCCTATAGCATCCAAGTGCCTCGTGGCATGAAAGTGCGGGTAGTCAATTCCGCAGGCAATGTCACTGTAAGCAATTTTGAAGGACAACTCAATGCCGATATTGACAATGGTGATTTCCATGCCGGCACTTTGCGCGGCAAGGACTTTTACATCAAACAATCGGGCGGTACTTGCGAAATTGCGGCAGTAGACGTCTTGGATGGCGAATGGCGCAACTGCCATGTCCTGATTGGCGACGGGGACGACATTCGCTTAGACCTCAGTTCTTGCGATGGCGACATAGCCTCTGCCGGCAAATTGAATGTCCGTTCCTCCGGCGGCAAAATGCAAATCGGCGACGTGGAACGCTTGCTCGGCAGCTCCTCCTTCACCAAATACGAGGTGCAAGACCTTGCTGACCTCCTCGACATGGACATGAAAATGGGCGAACTGAACATCCGCAACATCCGTCCCCTCTTTTCCGAAATCCGCCTGAAATCCTCCTTCACCAAAGTCGGGTTGAGCTTTATGGACAAAGCAAGCTATGTGTTGGAAATCAAGCGTAACAAGTCCTTGAAACTGGATTTGCCGGAAGGCTTGATATTGGAGGATGCTCCTGCTTCTGAGCGGAATGTCCGCATCGGCACCGCTACCGTCGGCAATCCCGAACAGGCAGGCAAGGTCACCTTGGAACTTTCCAACGGCAGCTTTTTCCTGCAATAGGTTTGTTTCCGGAGCTTCTTTGAAAAGTGTCACTTTTCGATGTGTTTTTCCATTGAAAAGTGACGTGCTCTATGTTGTACAGGAAAATAGAAGCGTATATAGGGAGGTACGAAAAGTGCCTCCCTTCCCTTGTTCAATCCGTAGTCATTGAAAGGTTTGCAAAAGATTTGAAATGAGGTGTTTATTTTCTGTTTACTAATTAATTCCGTTTTATTTCCATTTCTAAATGGTGATAAAATGGAAGTGAAATGGAGATAAAATGGAGTTGCTTGCTGCATGTTATTGATAGAATATTAGTTAGGTGTTGTTTTAATTTTGTGTTTTTGTGGCAGGAATTGCAAGGGGAATGAATTGAAAATTTGATGTGAGTGTGGGGCTCTGTTGGGAAGTGTGAGGGGGCGTGTGGATTAGGAAGATAGCGGCATAAAAAGAGCAGGCGGGGGGCGCATTTTGCGCTGCATAATTATATGAATGGGGAGAATGATTATGCGGGTGGTTGATTTTGAGTGGGTTATATTTTCAAAAAAATGGATTTTGCTATTTTTTTGCGTGTGGATATTCTTTAATTTTGTGTAGTTTCCTCGTGAATGGAGGAGGACGTGAAATAAAAATAAAAGTAGATATATATGGAAGAAAAGAAGTTGGCTGTGGTCGCTTTGGGTGGAAATGCCATTCTTCGTGGCAACCAGAAGGGCACAGTGGAAGAGCAGAATCAGAATGTCCGGGAAACGTTGGAGAATCTGATTTATTTGGTGAAAGAAGGATATAATTTGATTATCAGCCATGGAAATGGCCCGCAGGTGGGTAATTTCCTGATGAGCGATGATGCCGGGGTGAAGATGTATGGCTTGGCTCCGTCAACATTGGATATGTGCGTGGCTTATTCGCAGGGGCAAATCGGGTATATGATTGAGCGCAATCTGCGGAATGTGTTGCGTGAGCACGGGCTGCAGCGGCATGTGGTGTCGATGATTTCGCAGGTGGTGGTGGATGAGCATGACCCGGCACTGAAGAATCCGACGAAACGGGTGGGCAAGATTTATACCCGCGAGGAGGCGGACAAGCTGGAGGCGGAGCATGGCTGGATTTTCAAGGAGGAGATTAAGGTGGAAGGAGGCTGGCGCCGCGTGGTGCCGTCGCCGACGCCGATTGATTTCAAGAATGCTTCGCTAGTGGAGCGGATGGCGCGCGAGGGCAGCATCGTGATTACTGGCGGAGGCGGGGGGATCCCTGTTTACGTGGACGGCGAGGGAATGTTGCAGCCGCTCGAAGGGGTGATTGACAAGGATTTGGCTTCGGCAATGATTGCTACGCGGGTGAAGGCGGACGAGCTGTATATCCTGACGGATGTACCTTATATTTATAAGGATTACAAGAAGCCGACGGAGAAGGTGTTGGAGTTTTTGGATTATGCCGATGCGAAACGTTATCTGGATGAGGGGATGTTCGGCGAGGGGAGCATGGCTCCGAAGATTCGCGCTTGCCTGGCTTTTGTGGAGAAAGGCGGGCAGAAGGCTGTCATTACGGAGGCAACAAAGTTGGAAGACCGCCGTTACGGTTCGAAGATTACGATGCATTATGACTGATTTATGAATTAATTCCGTACCTTTGTGGGTGTGATAGTTGATAGAGATTGTAATTAATAAAATAGAAATTATGGCTTTCAATTTGAGAAACAGGAATTTCCTGAAGTTATTGGATTTTACTCCGGAAGAAATCAAGTATTTGCTGGATTTGGCAAAGGATTTGAAAAAGGCAAAATATGCCGGCACTGAGCAGCCGCGGATGAAGGGCAAGAATATTGCCTTGATTTTCGAGAAGACTTCTACCCGTACGCGTTGCGCGTTTGAGGTGGCAGCCGCTGACCAGGGGGCTCACACGACTTACCTGGGACCGTCAGGCTCGCAGATTGGCGTGAAGGAGTCTATGGCAGACACGGCACGGGTGCTGGGACGCATGTATGACGGCATCGAGTACCGCGGCTTCAAGCAGGAGACGGTGGAAGAGCTGGCGAAATATGCAGGCGTGCCGGTGTGGAACGGCTTGACGAATGAGTTCCACCCGACGCAGATTTTGGCAGATTTCCTGACGATGAGCGAGCATGTGGATAAGCCGTTGAACCAGGTGACTTATGCTTATCTGGGCGATGCACGTTTCAATATGGGCAATTCGCTGATGGTGGGCGGCGTGAAGATGGGCATGGATGTGCGCATTGTGGCTCCGAAGGCTTTGCAGCCGGACGCTGAGTTGGTGGCTACCTGCCAGAAAATTGCTGAGGAGACGGGTGCTAAGTTGACGGTGACGGATGATGTTGCTGCCGGCGTGAAGGGATGCGACTTCTTGTACACGGATGTATGGGTGTCTATGGGCGAGCCGACTGAAGTGTGGGCAGAGCGCATCAAGTTGTTGATGCCTTACCAGGTGAATGCCAAGACGATGGAGATGACGGGCAATAAGAATTGCAAGTTTATGCATTGCTTGCCGGCTTACCACAATCTGGAAACGCAGGTAGGACGCGATGTGAACAAGCAGTTTGGCTTGGACGGCATCGAGGTGACGGAGGAAGTGTTCGAGTCGAAGAATTCCATTGTGTTCGACGAGGCAGAGAACCGCATGCACACTATCAAGGCTGTGATGGTGGCAACTTTGGGTGATTGATTTTTCATAATAATAATTTTGAGATGGGTGAATCCCGAAAGGCTGTAAAGCCTTTCGGGATTCGCTTTGCAGGGAGGTTACATGTCTTCGAGGGAGAGGCATTGCATGTCGATGTTG
The DNA here is from genome assembly GCA_944321145.1 of uncultured Odoribacter sp. Taxonomy (GTDB): domain Bacteria; phylum Bacteroidota; class Bacteroidia; order Bacteroidales; family Marinifilaceae; genus Odoribacter. Next base: position 6,556 of record CALUKF010000009.1, read on the forward strand.
TATTTGGGCAAGACTTTGTTTTTCAGGTGTTCGACTTTTTGTTTCAAAAGTTCTGGCTTGAAGTTTTTTTTCTGGCGTTTTACTTCGATGACAAGTGCTTTGTCTTTTTCTAATTTCAAGGCAACGATGTCGATTTCATTTTGTCCGTTCTTCAAGTCCCACCAGGAACCTATTTCACGGTACTGGGATGTTTCTGCCAATAGTTGTTTGAAATATAGCTCCAGGCAGTGCCCGGAGTAGGTGGGGTAGTCGGCTTTGATGATTTGTTGCAAGCCTACGTAATTCTTGATTTCCACGAGGGAACGATAGCGGTCGAAATAGTTGAACCAGAAACGGAGGAAGTTGTCCGTGATTTCATAGCGGATGGCTTGCGTCCCTTTTTTGGATAGGATGGGGCGTCGTCGGGTAATTACGTTGTAATCTTCAATGAGCCGTTTCAATTGTCCTCCGATGCTTTTCTCGCCGAGGGCAGCTTCGATTGCGGATTGTGTGTTGATGCCTCCTGAAATGGCATTGAGGATAGAGAAATAGGTGGCGTAGTTTTTCCCAAATTCTTCTATTAAAAGGTATTTCCCTTCATCGACAAATGGGGAATTGTCGCGTGCCATGAAGGAAATCATGCCCTCGACGTCCAAGGTGCCGTTGTCGCAGAATAGTTCCACGTATTTGGGGATGCCTCCGGTGAAGGAGTAAAGTGCCAAGAGGTCGTCGGCGGTGTGGTTGGGCTGGTAGTCGTGCATGATTTTCTTCAGCGTGGCGATGCTGAATGCCGATAGCTTGATGATGTTGTCCGCCCGCCCGAAAAGGGGCTCTTTTGAGTTTCGGAAAATCTTCTGCATCAGCGAATAAGCCGAACCGGAAACTATCAGGTTCATGTGGGTGTCCATCCGGTAACTATCCCATAGGTTCTGCATGTCGCTGTATATGGATTCGTTGATGTTGTAGAATTCTTGAAATTCATCGATGACTAAATTGAAGGCTTTGCTTTTGGCTTGCTCCAACAAGTATTGAAATAAGGAGCGGAAGGCTTTAATCCCTTCGGGAACGTATGTGCTGAGGGCTTGCGAAATAAGAGGGATGTATTCCGCGCACAGCGAAGCCTCATTCTTCCGGCTGACGAACAGGTAAATTGTAGGGGCATCCTTTACGGCTTTCATCACGAGGCTTGTTTTGCCGATACGCCTCCTTCCCGTGATGACGGTCAGTCTGGAATGGTCTGTGAATGAGAGCGTCTGTATGCGCTTCAATTCTGCCAGTTCGTTTTCTCTGTCGTAAAATTTCATGTCTTGCTTATTTATTAGTTACCGCCGTAACGGTTACGGTGGTTACAAAGTTACGAATTCTTTTCTTGTTTTGTGAAGGGTGAAAGAAATTTATGCTCTATGAAGGAAAAACCGTTGGGGTGAAATTCTTTTAATTGTTCTATTTGATTTATTTTTGCAAAAACAATCAGCCCACGGCGTTTGGAAATGCGAAATATTAATTATATTTGTGGCGCTGCATGGAAATAAAGAGTTGCAGCAGACATATTGATTAATAGAAGCGTTTTTGTTTCATCCTTATTAGGAAAATCGCCAATTTTCAACAGAGAAGGATAGACAGTCTAAACGTTCATGCTTGCCGTATATACAGTTCTTGTATACATGTCCAGCGTGGGTTGGTTGTTTATTTCTCTGTGGGCGTTTGGCGATGCCTCCTAATAGATAGACAAACAAGTTCCCACGCTCCTTTTTTATTAATAGACCTTTCGGGGAATTTTAAGGCTGCATAAATGAAGTATTATGCATATTTTGAAAAGATCCTTGTTATTGATTTTTATTCAATTAAGTTTTGTTGTTGCCAATGCGCAAGAGGATTCGGCATTAGCTGATTATGTGCGGTTGTATCAAAAATATCTTCATCGAGACCCGGGCGATGGAGGATGTGCAATGTATCCTTCTTGTTCTCGATATGGGTTAATGGTGTTTGAGGATTGTTATTTCCCGCGTGCGATGATGTATATGGCCGACCGGATGATTCGTTGCGGGCATGACTTTGATTGTTATGATTTGACAGTGCAAGACGGGCAAGTCCGAATGCTTGATTTGCCTCCTTATTTGTCTGTGCCTAAACATTATGTATATACTCCCACAGAGTATTATGCTTATACGGATTGGAAGGAAAAACAGGATACTGATCTGTTGTTTATCAATAAATTAATCAATATGCATAGATATCGGGAGGCGTTATTTGAGATTGAGAGAATGCAATATGTTCGTTCTTCTGTGCCTGTCCAGCTTTTTGTCAATAAATTGATTTGTTACAAGGGACTTGGGTGGGAAGAAGAGGCGATATATGATTATGAAATGCATTTCCCTTTATTTGCTAAGCAGGCTCCTGATGTGGCATTTGGAATGACCGATTTGCTTTTTCAGATGGGAAATTATATGATGGCGCAATTACTTCTTGGTGAAGTGATAGTTGATGATAATTTAGTGAATGCGCGTAAATCAGCTTGGAAGGGTATTCTTTTCGCTTGTGAGGAAAATTGGAATGCTGCAAACCATGCCTTTGATCTTTTAGCACAATATGTTCCGAATGTTTCTCGGGATAAAAAGAATATAGATTTGATACAAGAAGCAATGAATTTTCGGCGGAAAAAGCCTTGGCTTTCAGCTTCTTTGTCTGTAGTGCCCGGTTTAGGATATTTGTATACTGGGCGTCCTAAGAGTGCTTTGACTTCATTGGTGATGAATGCATTGTTGGGTTATGGCGTATATACCTGCATTAAGAAAGAGAACTATGGGGTGGCAGCTCTGTTGGGGGTTTTCAATTTGAGTTTTTACATCGGGAATATTTCCGGAGCGAAACGAAGTGCCCAGCGTTATAATCAACAGAAATTGGAAAGCATACAATCAGCCTTATATAAAAACAATCAATTCATTTATTAAATGTCAAGATTATGAGAAATTTATTGCAAAAAGCATGGATAATGAAACCGCTCGTAGCGGTAATGATTTTATCGTTTATGAATTTGTCGTTTACTTCTGCAGAGAATAAAGTTGTATTAAAAGCTGGTACGTTTATTCCATTGGAAGTAGTTAGTGAGATAAGCACAGAAAATATGACAGCAGGACAGCTTATTGATTTTAAAGTAACGAAAGAAGTTGTAGTGGATGGGAATGTGGTAATTCCTTATGGTGCAATAGCCAAGGGGCAAGTTACCCGTTTTGAAAAGCGGAAGGGAATAGGTAAAGGAGCTTCTATGCAGATTCAGTTGAAAAGTGTGACAGCGAAAGACGGTACTGAGGTAATATTGACAGGTGGAAATATGTCAGAGAAAGGCGATAGTAAATTAGTTCTTTCCATTGTGTTGGCTATATTTGTTTGCCCTTTGTTTTTATTGTTAAAAGGTAAGCAAGTAGTGATACCGGCAGGTACGCCTATTTCGGCAACTGTGGCATCCGATACTTATATTGAGCTGTAATGTAATTTGAAAGGCGATTGTATTTCTGGTCGTTGCTGTTTGCTGAGTATGGACTCGGGTGGATGGCAACGACTTTTGTTTTGGGAAAAAATCAGGTGCATAATATAAAATTGCATAATGTGGAAATTAAAAGCGGAAAAAGAGGGAGGGAATGAAATATTAATTGTATCTTTGTAAGGTTTTTGCATTCTAACGTTTGCAAGATAACTTAGTATGGGATAATAGAATAAAATATGATAGAGATGAAAACAACACCATTTACTCATTTTCATGAAGCATTGGGCGCCAAGATGGCTCCTTTTGCAGGGTATAACATGCCGATTGAATATCCGACGGGCATCAAGGAAGAACATAATAACGTGCGCCATAAATTGGGCGTTTTTGACGTGTCGCACATGGGCGAGTTCTGGATTAAGGGACCGAAGGCGTTTGAATTGGTGCAGAAGTTGACGACCAATGACGTGGCTGCTTTGGTGGACGGGAAAGTGCAATATTCTTGTTTCCCGAATGACAAGGGCGGTATTGTGGACGATTTGTTGGTTTATCGCTTTGGTCCGGAGAAATATTTGCTGGTGGTAAATGCTGCCAATATTGAGAAAGACTGGAATTGGGTCGTGAAGCATGGCGAGGAGCTGGGTATGAAGCCGGGCGTGGACATGGAGAATGCTTCAGACAATATTTGCCAGCTTGCCATCCAAGGACCGTTGGCGCTGAAGGCTATGCAGAAGCTGACGGACGCAAATGTCGTGGATATGGAATATTATACGTTTAAGGAAATCCCGTTTGCCGGTATCGAGAAGGTAATTTTTTCTACGACAGGTTATACCGGTTCAGGCGGGTGTGAGGTGTATGCTTACAATGCCGATGCTGAGAAATTATGGAATGCGGTGTTTGAAGCCGGCAAGGAGTTTGGCATTCTGCCGATTGGCTTGGGTGCGCGTGACACGTTGCGCCTGGAAGCAGGTTTCTGCCTGTATGGGCACGAGATTGATGACGACCATTCTCCGATTGAAGCAGGATTGGGTTGGATTACGAAGTTTGTGCCGGGCAATGATTTTATCATGCGTGAGTATCACGAGAAATTGAAAGCCGACAAACCTTCGCGTTACCTGAAGCCTTTCGAGTTGGTAGACCGCGGCATTGCCCGCCAAGGTTATCCGATTGAGGATGCGGAAGGAAATGAAATCGGGGTGGTATGTTCCGGTACGATGTCGCCGCTCACGGGCAAGTCTATCGGTACGGGATATGTAAAAGCCGGGTTCCAAAAATTGGACACTGAGATTTTTATCCGGGTGCGCAACAAGGCGTTGAAGGCAAAAATCGTGAAAGCGCCGTTCTTTAACGCAGAAGAATGTTAAGGGAGTTTTAAATTGAAAGCAAATGAGGCGATTATTCTTCGGGACTGTTATTTTTGTGAGGAATAATGTGCATATTTGCAGTGTCAATAGCAAAAGAGAATTGTGTAACTTTAAATTTATAACATCATGAGAAAGCATATTTTTAATGCAGGTCCGTGCAAATTGCCGGATATGACTTTAGAGAATACCTCAAAGGCAGTGATTGAATTGGGCAATTGCGGCCAGTCTATTTTGGAAGTGTCTCACCGTTCGGCTGATTTCCAGGCTGTTTATGATAACACGGTGGCTTTGTTCAAGGAAGTGCTGAACATTCCGGACAATTATACGGTGCTTTTCTTGGGAGGCGGCGCCAGCATGCAGTTCTGCATGGTTCCTTACAACTTCCTCGGCAAGAAGGCTGCATACGTGAATACCGGTGTATGGTCAAAGAAAGCCATTGCAGAGGCTAAACTGTGGGGCGAAGTGGAAGTGATTGCTTCTTCAGAAGACCGCAACTTCACTTACTATCCGAAAGGCTTCAAAATCCCGGCTGACGTAGATTACCTGCACATCACGTCTAATAATACGATTCGCGGTACGGAGATTTTTGAGGATTTGGACAGCCCTGTGCCTATGATTGCCGATATGTCTTCTGACATTTGCAGCCGTCCGGTGGATGTGAAGAAATATATGATGATTTACGGTGGTTGCCAGAAGAACTTGGGTCCTGCAGGTGCTACTTTCGTGATTATCCGCAATGACTATCTGGAGCATGTGGTAGCTGACCGCAAAATCCCGACTATGTTGAAATACCAGACGCATGTAGACAACGGTTCAATGTTTAATACGCCTCCATGTATCAATATTTTTGCCGTTGGCGAAACGTTGAAATGGATTAAATCCATGGGTGGCGTAGAGGCTATGGAAAAACGCGCTATTGAGCGTTGCGATGCCCTGTATGCCGAATTTGACCGCAACACTTTGTTCCGTGCAGTGGTTGAGGAAGGTTCTCGTTCACGGATGAACATCCCGTTCCTCTTGGCTGAAGGTTATGAGAGCTTGGAGAAAGAGTTCCTGGATTTCTGCAAGGCAAAGAACATCGTGGGCGTGAAGGGTCACCGTTCTGTTGGCGGTTTCCGTGCATCTACTTACAATGCCTGCACGATGGACGATGTAAATGCATTGATTGCCGCTATGCAGGAGTTTGAGAAAACGCATAAAAAATAAATTTCAAAATAGAGAAGCATTATGACGAAAGTTTTAGTTGCTACCGATAAGCCGTTTGCAGCCGTGGCTGTAAACGGCATCCGTGAAATCGTGGAAAAGGCAGGTTATGAATTGGTACTGCTGGAGAAATACGGTTCACAAGAGGCTTTGATTGCTGCCGTGGCTGATGTGGATGCTATGATTATCCGTTCAGACAAGGCAACCAAAGAAGTGATTGACGCTGCGAAGAACTTGAAGGTGATTGTGCGTGCCGGTGCCGGCTACGACAACATTGACCTCCAGGCTTGCACCGACAAGGGTGTTGTTGCCATGAATACACCGGGACAGAACTCTAATGCCGTTGCCGAATTGGTATTTGGCATGATGGTTTACATGGCTCGCAATTTCTACAACGGCAAGTCCGGTCACGAATTAAAAGGCAAAAAAATCGGTGTACATGCTTACGGACATGTAGGACAGAATGTAGGCCGCATTGCCAACGGCTTCGGCATGGAAGTATATGCATTCGACCCCTTCATGACTGATGAGCAAATCAAGGCTGCCGGCGCAACTCCGTTGCACTCTGCAGAAGAAATGTATAGCATGTGCGACTACGTTTCCTTGCACATCCCTGCAACTGAGCAGACTAAGAAATCCATCAACTACGACTTGTTGAACCGCATGCCGAAAGGCGCAGTGTTGGTGAACACCGCCCGCAAGGAAATTATCAACGAGGAGGATTTGGTACGCTTGATGGCAGAACGTCCGGATTTCAAATATATCTCTGACATTGCTCCGGACAATGCGGCTGATTTTGCACAATTCGAAGGACGCTATTTCTTCACGCCGAAGAAAATGGGTGCCCAGACCGAAGAGGCAAACATCAACGCCGGCTTGGCTGCTGCACGCCAGATTGTAGCTTACTTGGAGCATGGCGATGCCAAATTTAAAGTAAACAAATAAACGATTTGAAAATAAAAGCACTATGGCTATAGTAAAACCGTTTAGGGGTTTGCGTACCCCCAATCAGGAAGTATGCGAAGAGTTGGCATGTCTGCCGTACGACGTGATGAACTCGGAAGAGGCTGCCCAGATGGCTGCCGGAAAGCCGAAATCATTGCTGCATGTGACTCGCGCTGAAATCGACTGCCCGGCGGGCACGGATATCCATTCGGAAACCGTATACCACAAGAGCGTCGAGAATTTCAAGATGTTCCAAGACAAAGGCTGGCTGGTGCAGGATGAAGAACCGATGTTCTACATCTACGCACAGACAATGGACGGTCGTACTCAATACGGCATTGTCGGTTGCGCAGCTTGCGAGGATTATATGAACGGCATCATCAAGAAACATGAGTTGACCCGCCCGGACAAGGAGGAAGACCGCATGGTGCTCACCCGTTACGTGAACGCCAATTTGGAACCGGTGTTCTTCGCTTACCGTGCCGTGCCGGAAATCGACGCGATTGTGGATGACATCGTGAAGAACCAGAAGCCCGACTATGACTTCGTGGCAGAGGATGGTTTCGGTCACCATTTCTGGGCTATCCGCAACGCAGAGACCAACAAGCGGCTGGAAGAATTGTTTGCAACGAAAGTGCCCAACACTTACGTGGCTGACGGTCACCACCGCACGGCAGCTGCTGCCCGCATTGGTGCAGAATACCGTGCCAAGAACCCGAACCACACCGGCAAGGAGGAATACAATTTCTTCATGGCTGTGCATTTTCCTGACCATCAGTTGAAAATCATTGACTACAATCGTGTGGTGAAGGACTTGAACGGCTTGACGCCTGCGCAGTTGCTCGACAAACTGAAAGAGCATTTCACCGTGGAAGACATGGGTACGGAAATCTACCATCCTGCTAAATTGCATGAATTTGCCATGTATCTGGAGGGCAAGTGGTACCGCCTGACAGCCAAACCGGGCTCCTATGACGACAATGACCCGATTGGCGTGCTGGATGTGACCATCCTCTCCAAGCATGTATTGGCAGACATCCTGGACATCCAAGACTTGCGTACTTCTAAGCGCATTGACTTTGTGGGTGGAATCCGTGGCTTGGGCGAGCTGAAAAAGCGTGTGGACAGCGGCGAGATGAAAGTGGCATTTGCCCTTTATCCCGTGTCCATGGAACAATTGCTGACCATTGCCGACACCGGCAACATCATGCCGCCTAAGACGACTTGGTTCGAGCCGAAACTCCGTTCTGGATTGGTTATCCATAAATTGTAATACATCTCCCCGCTGCGGGAGAGGCAAAAGGAGGGTGTCTTCGGATGCCCTCCTTTTTCTATCCGGGAGCTGTCCGGAGAGTAGCCTGGGGTTGTCTCCGTGTTATCTGAAGACTTTCCGGCTCCTTGCAGGCTCCTTACGGGTACCTTGGAGGCTCGCGCGAGCGTTGAGGGTGCTCGTAAGGGGCTTCCAAGATGCTTTGAGTTCTCCGGATAGGACGGAGACAACCCCAGGGCAACTTTCGGATTTTCCATAGAAAGAGCTGCACCAAAATGCCCATCCACTTTGGGGGATTTTGATGCAGCCCGTTGTTTATACCTGCTTATTGTAAGGTGAGAGGCAGGTGTTTAAAGTTGGTGTATTACTTTTAAGTTGTTCATGCCGGTTTGCACTGCTTCCAAGTTCATCGGAATCAGGTTGTGGTGGCGTGCCGGCAAGGATTTTTGCAAGCCTTTTTCGAGGTTTTCCATGTGGATGATGGGTTTCACTTTCAGGAAGCCGCCGAGGATGATCATGTTGAAAATCTTCGGGTTTCCGCCTTCAGCCGCCAGCCGTGCACCTTCGATCTGGTAGATGTTGATGTCGGTGCGGGTGGGGTGGTGAGTGATGCCATTCGGGTCATAAATCAGGGTGCCGCCCGGTTTTACAAGCGGTTCGAATTTGTCCATGGATTGCTGGTTGAGCACGATGGCTGTGTCGAACGTGTTGAGCACCGGCGAGCTGATGCGCTCGTCGCTGATGATGACGGTCACATTGGCGGTACCGCCACGCATTTCCGGACCGTAAGACGGCATCCAGGAAACTTCTTGGTCTTGCATGATTCCGGAGTAGGCAAGGATTTTACCCATGGAGAGCACGCCTTGTCCGCCGAATCCTGCTATGATAATTTCTTCTGTCATATTGCTTGAGAATTTCTTTCTGGGTTATACATCTTTAATGTCTCCTAACGGATATTTCTTGAACATGTTGTCGCGCATCCATTTGTTGGCGTCAACGGGTGACATTTTCCAACCGGAGTTGCAAGTGCCGACTACTTCTACGAAGGATAAACCTTTTTTCAGCCGGGTGTTCTGGAATGCTTTTTTGAGGGCATTTTTGGTTTTCCGCACGGCTGCCGGGGTGTCTGCGCTCTGGCGGGTCACATAGCATGTGCCGTCCAATTGTGCCAGCAGTTCGGTGATTTTCATCGGGAAGCCGTTCAATTTGGCATCACGCCCGTAGGGAGTGGTGGAGGTCACCTGTCCCAGAAGGGTTGTCGGAGCCATTTGACCGCCGGTCATACCATAGATGGCGTTGTTGATGAATACCACCACGATGTTTTCGCCACGGTTGCAGGCGTGCATAATTTCGGCACATCCGATGGAGGCGAGGTCACCATCGCCTTGGTAGGTGAACACGTATTTTTCGGGGTGCAGGCGGCTGATGGCAGTTGCCAATGCAGGTGCACGTCCGTGGGCTGCTTCTGCCCAGTCGATGTCAATGTAGTTGTAGGCGAATACGCTACATCCTACGGGTGAGACGCCGATGGTCTCTTCCTGAATGCCCAATTCTTCAATTACTTCGGCAATCAGTTTGTGGACTACGCCGTGGGTACAGCCCGGGCAGTAGTGCATCACATTGTCGGTGAGGAGCCGGCTCTTCTTCAATACGAGGTTCTCCTCTTTTATAATGTCGTTTAATTCCATTTTATTCTTCGTTTACCGTTGCTTAAATCGAAAACTTATTTTTCAGTGCCTCTACGATTTCTTCCGGAGTGGGCACAACACCGCCCATGCGGCCGTAGAATTCAACCTGGGTGCGTCCTTCCACTGCGAGGCGGACGTCTTCTACCATCTGTCCAGCGCTCATTTCCACGGACATGAAGCCTTTCACTTTGCTGCAAAGGTCGGCAATCGGCTTGGTCGGGAAGGGGTAGAGGGTAATCGGGCGCAACAAGCCTACTTTGATGCCTTGTTCGCGAGCCAATTGGATGGACTTCTGGCAAATGCGGGCGGTTGAGCCGTAAGCCACGAACACGTAGTCTGCGTCTTCGCAGTTGAGCATTTCGTAACGCACTTCGTTGGCTTCGATTTCACGGTATTTCCGTTGCAGTTTTTCGTTGAACACTTCTTGGCGGTGTGCTTCCAGTTCGAGGGAAGTGATGATGTGGCGTTCGCGGTTCTTTTTGCCGGTCAATGCCCAGTCGCCGCATTGTTTCTCGATTTCTTCATCTGTGCGCCGTGGTGTGTAGTCGGGGAGGACTACTTTCTCCATCATCTGGCCGATAACGCCGTCTGCCAATACCATGGCGGGGTTGCGGTATTTGAATGCCAGCTCAAAGCCCAGTACTACGAAATCGCTCATTTCCTGTACGGATGCGGGTGCCAGCACAATCAAGTGGTAGTCGCCGTGGCCGCCGCCTTTCGTGGCTTGGAAATAGTCGCTCTGGGAAGGTTGGATTGTTCCCAAGCCTGGACCTCCACGCATTACGTCAACCACGAGGCACGGCAGTTCTGCGCCTGCGATGTAGGTGATGCCTTCTTGTTTGAGGCTGACGCCGGGGCTTGAAGACGAGGTCATGACTTTTTTGCCGCATGATGCCCCGCCATATACCATATTGATTGCTGCCAATTCGCTCTCAGCCTGCAGCACGACCATTCCTGTTTCTTCCCATGGTTTGCGCAACATGAGCGTTTCCATGACTTCGGATTGCGGGGTAATCGGGTAACCGAAATATCCGTCGCACCCGCAACGGATGGCGGTTTCAGCAATAACCTCATTCCCCTTCATTAATTTAACTTCTGCCATATTTTCTAAAATTACTCATTTACTGAATGAACCGTTAACTATTTAATCTCTGCTTTGTAAACCGTGATGACGGAATCGGGACATACCAACCCGCAGCTTGCACAGCCGATGCAGGCTTCCGGATTCTGCATGTAGGAATAGTGATAACCTTTCCCATTCACATCGTGGTGAAGCGCCAAGGTGTGGGTGGGACATGCCACGACACAAAGATTGCATCCTTTGCAATGCTCGGTGTCTACGACGATTGCTCCTCTAAATTTTGCCATAATCTTTAAGTTATAATTTGTCGAATATTTTATTGTTTCCGTAATACTTTGTAATCGTATCCGGCGATAAAATTACTTTTTAAAATTCATTCTGCAAAGAATCTGCCTTTTAATTTCATTTTATGCCTTCATTTTTCTTTTCACGCCCCGGAAAATCAGTTTTGATGGTCTTTCCGGAAGCGTTCGATGCGTTCTTTGAGCGGCTCCATCTGGTCCATGCTGATTTGTGACACGCAGGCGCGCAAGCCCTCGCGGCTGCTGCCGCACCCTTTCAAGGTGATGGACGAAATGCCGTAATAGAGCAGTTCGTGAGCCAATTGGGCGCCTGTCATGCCCGGATAGGCGATGGTGAAGTAGAAGCCGTCGGCAACAGGTTCGTCGCCGTCTTTGTCATACACTACCTCGAAACCGGCATCCGTGTAGAGTTTTTTCATGGTGTGGGCACGCAAGCCGTATTCTTTCACGTCGGCAATGATGTTGATTTTCCCCTCGTTGGCTGCTTTCAGGATGGCTGCCACGGCGTACTGGGGCGAGTGGGCAGTGCCGGAGCTGAGGGTATAAATCAGCTTGTAAGTCAGCGTGTAGCCCAGTTTTGCGGAATGGTAGCGTTCTTGCAAATGCGGGTATTCCCTGTTGAAGAGCGCGTCAGACACGCACAGCAAACCCAAGCGCTGTCCGGCATAGCTGAACAGTTTAGAGCTGGATATCAGGCAAATGTAGTTGTCTGTATATTTTGCCACACTTGGCTGGTAAGGCGGCTCGCCGGGATGTGAGAGGTCTTTCCGGAAGTCCATGGCAAAGTAAGCCAAGTCTTCGAGGACGATGGTGTCGTATTCCGTAGCCAGTTTGCCGATGATTTGCAGTTCTTCATCGGTTAGGCACACCCATGACGGGTTGTTCGGGTTGCTGTAGATGATGCCGGCAATGTTGCCCTTGTCCAGGTATTCACGCAGTTTGGCTTCCAGCTTCTTGCCCCGGTATTCGTAGATGTCGAAGGTGATGTAGGGCTTGCCAATAACTTCGAGCTGGGTTTTCTGCACGGGGAATCCCGGGTCGATGAACAGCATGGTGTCCTTCCCTGCCTTGCATTCCGTCAGCGCCATGAACGCCGCGTAGGATGCCTGCATGGAGCCTACGGTCGGGATGATGCTTGCCGGGCTGATGGTGACGTCCATGAAGTTCTTGATGAAGCGCGATGCTTCCTCCGAGAGGGCGGGCAGCCCTTCCAGCATGGGATAGAATTGGGCAACGCCTTGTTTCAAGGCTTCGATTTCAGCCTCTGTGCCGATTTGTGTGGGAGGCAGTCCGGGCACGCCCATTTCCATGCGGATGAACTTTTCTCCCGTCGCTTTCTCCAACAAATTGGCAATTTTCACAATGTCACGGATGGAAGCATCGTCCAAATTGCTCGCTCCGCATTGTGCCATGGTTGAATCAACCAATTGTTTATCAATTAAATTATGTTGCATGACTATTGTTTGGTTTTGTTACTTACATTTTGAAACAATATTACGGGATAAAATTGAAAAAACGAAGGGTTTGAACTTATTTAACTTATAAATAGGGTAATTTGTATCGTTTGCAGCTAATAGATTCGCAGGAAAGCCCTGCCCGGGTGCCTTTCTATACGGGGAACAACGGATGAGCATGCCCGGAGATGCGCCTGTTTTCTTCTGGTTCCAACTGAAGTTGAACCTGAATTGAACCAAAGTTGAACCTGAATTGATATCTGAACACATCGGGATGAGGAGGGGATTTGCCCGGAATCTCACTTTTTTGTATTACCTTTGCCGTTAGAATTATAAATGCGATAACCTTGAATCTGGAGTTGTTTATAGCACGCCGTCTCTTGCGCGGCAAGGGGGAAGGCACTGCATCGGCGTCCATTGTCCGTTTTGCAGTGGCGGGGATTGCTTTGGGGATATGCGTGATGTTGCTTTCGGTCTTTGTCGTCAAGGGGTTTAAGAAGGAGATTACGGACAAGCTTTCCGGCTTCTTTGCCCATGTCGAGGTGACGGCTGCGGATGCGCCTGTCGTGGTTTCGGATTCGCTGTTGGCATTGTTGCGGGCGCCGGAGGAGGTGGTGCAGGCTGCGCCTTATGCCACGAAGCCCACGGTGCTGAAAAGCCCTTCGGAGATTCACGGCATGCTGTTGCGTGGGGTGGATTCGCTGTATTCGCCCGCTTTTTATGAGCGGCATTTGAAGGAAGGGCGTTTTCCTGACTTTTCCGGGGCGAAGGCTTCGACGGAAATCCTGCTTTCGGCTGCGGTTGCCCGTGTTTTGGATGTGGGGGTGGGGGAGAAGCTGACGGCTTATTTCGTGCAGGAGCCTGTCCGGCTGCGGGCGTTCACTGTCGTGGGCATTTACGATACGGGGTTCAAGGAGTATGACGAAATGTTTGCCCTTTGCGATATCCGCCAGTTGCAGCGGCTGAACGGCTGGCAGGGCAATGAGGTTACGGGCATTGCCTTGGAATTGGAGGATATGGAGGCGATTCCCGAAGTCCGCATGGAGCTGGAAGGGAGGCTCGGCGGGGACGACGCTTGGGCGGAGTATAGGGTGACGACGTTGCAGGAGCTTGCCCCGCAGATTTTCGACTGGCTGAGCCTGCTGAATATGAATGTGGTGGTGATTCTTACCCTCATCATGGTGGTGGCAGGCTTTAATATGGTATCCGGGTTGCTCATCCTGATATTGGACAAAACGGCATTGATTGGCATCCTGAAGACGTTGGGGGCGCGGAATGTGTCGTTGCGCAAGATTTTTCTTTATATTGCGATGGGGCTGATTGTGAGGGGGATGATTGCGGGCAATTGCCTCGCTTTGCTTTTGGGTGGGGTGCAGGCGGCTTTCCGGTTGATTGCTTTGAATCCTGATATGTATTATATGGACACGGTGCCGGTCGTTTTCAATGTGGGGGTCATCCTGTTGTTGAATGCGGGGGTATTGGTGTTGTCGGTGTTGATGCTGCTGGTGCCTGCCATGTTGATTTCGAGGATTTTGCCGATAAAAGTACTTAGATTTGAATGAAATGGAACGAATGCGAATGATAAAAGACGAGCTATGCGGTTGGCTTTTGCTGCACCGGCGGGGGGTGATGGGCACGGTGATTTTCCACCTCGTGCTGGCGATTGCTTTCCTGGGGGTGAAAATTTCCCAGGCAGATGTGCATGTCGAAATGGAGATTGTCATGGAGGCGCCCGATGAGGAGGAAGTAGAGCAGCTGCGCGCGGAAGAGCAACGGCGGGAAGAAATCCGCCAGCGGGCTTCGGGCGAGGAGGTGGAACGCATGCTCCGTTCCATTGCCGTGAACGAAAATATTGAGGCGCAATCTGCCCAGCCGATGGAGAATATCAGCGATTACATCGATGAAATCCGGGCGGAATTGGCAGAGGCAGGAGGCGACGGGCGTTATGCTGCCCGGCGGAACGAGCATTACCGCAGCGACAGCCTCCGCTGGGCGCAGGACAGGGAGGAGCAAGCCCTCGATTCCTTGAAGTCGGTTTTCTATGCCGGCGAGAGCAGCGTCTCCTATAATTTGGAGGGGCGTTATGCTCGTTTCCTGCCGATACCGGTATTCAAATGCGAGTCGGGCGGCAAGGTGGTGGTCACGATTGCAGTGAATCCCCAGGGGACGGTGGTCGCTGCGGAAGTGGAGCAGGCTCTGTCAGAGAATAATGAAATCCTGTGGCGGGTGGCGAAGGATGCCGCCGAGCGTTCCCGCTTCAATGAGAAGCCCGATGCGCCGTCCCGCCAGGAGGGCACGATTACTTACCATTTTGTCAAGCAGTGACCGCCATGAAGTTTTCTGCCTTTCCCGTTGTGCGGCGTTTGCAGGAGGGCGTCGATGCAGTGCTCAGCCTTTTCTTTCCGGGGGTGTGCAGCGTGTGCGGGCATACGCTGGTGCAAGGCGAGCGTTTCATTTGCACGGCATGTTTGGCGGATTTTCCTTTTACCGATGCTGATTTCGATGGTGAACAGGCAGTCAATGAGCGTTTTGGCAGCGGCATTTGTCCGGAAGCCTTGCATACCTTATTTTATTATAACCGCGACAGCGATTACAGGAAGCTGATATATAGCGTCAAATATTATTCCAATCGCCGCCTGGGGGCTTACCTTGGCAGCATGCTGGCAGAGCGGATGAAGGGCAATTGCACGGCGGACTGCCTGGTGCCTGTCCCGCTTCATCCCCGGCGGGAAAGGGATAGGGGCTTTAACCAGGCTTTGGAGATTGCCCGTGGAATGGCTCCTGTGTTGGGGATGGAGATTTGCAGCGACGCTCTTGTCCGCGTTCGGGACAATGTGTCGCAGACCGGCAAATCGACTGCCGAACGGCATGAAAATGTCCGGAATATCTTCGTGTTGCGCCGCCCGGAGCGCGTGGCGGGGAGGCATGTCCTCCTAGTCGACGACGTAGTGACTACGGGCGCGACCGTCAGCAGCTGCATGGAAGCCCTTGCCGCCGCCGGCGATGTCCGCTTTTCTGTGGCTTGCCTGGCACGGGTGGTCTGATTTTTTCCCTGAAGCCAAAGGCAATGTGGGGAATAATGATTATATTTGCCGCATATTTAATGCACATTACATAAGAGAAAGAAAGCCGTATGAACTGGATTATTCTGATTGTTGCCGGATTCTTTGAGTCCGGCTTTGCGTTTTGTTTGGGAAAGATGAAAGAAGTGTCTGGCATCGAATGGTATCTTTGGGGTGCCGGTTTTTTGCTTTGCCTTGCCGTGAGCATGGTGCTGCTGGCAAAGGCGGTGCAGACGTTGCCCATCGGGACTGCCTATCCCGTGTGGACGGGCATCGGCGCGGTGGGGACGGTGGTTCTTGGCATTGTGTTCTTCCATGAGCCGGTGTCATTCCTGCGCCTGTTTTTCATCACGACATTGATAGCCTCGATTGTCGGGCTAAAATTGGTTTCACATTAAAAGATGTCACTATGTTTAGAGAGATGCGCCGCAAGCGGCAATTATTGTCTGATGAAGAAAGCGAGGCAATACTCCGGAAGATGACCCACGGGGTCTTGGCTCTTCATGGAGACGGCGGCTATCCCTACGCCGTGCCTGTCAGTTATGTATATGCCGATGGCAAAATCTACTTCCACAGTGCCTTGGAGGGGCACAAGGTGGACGCGATAAGGCGGGACGCGCGGGTCTCGTTCTGCGTCGTGGAGCAGGACGACGTGAAGCCTGCCGAGTTTACGACTTATTTCCGGAGTGTCATTGCGTTCGGCAAAGCCCGTATCTTGTCGGATGAAGCTGAGAAGCGTGCCGCATTGGAGCGGCTTGCAGGCAAATATTCTCCCGGCGAGGCAGGCTTGGAAGCTGAAATCCTTAAGGATTTTCGCCACCTTTTGATGGTGTGTATCGATATTGAACATCTTACGGGCAAGGAGGCGATTGAACTTGTTGGAGGAAAGAAGTAATTGTCTCTTTTTATCGAATGCAGATTCCTGGCGGTGATTCTATAGTTTTTTGTAATTTTGTCCCGAAGACATTAAATGCATAAATATGAAAATCAAAACAGGAATCGGTATAGACGTCCACCAATTGGAGCCGGGAAGGGAGCTTTGGTTGGGCGGCATCAAGATTGAACATGAGAAAGGGTGCGTGGCGCATTCAGACGGGGATGTGCTCCTGCACGCCATTTGCGACGCGCTTTTCGGGGCGGCAGGGATGGGAGACATCGGGCAGCATTTCCCGGATACATGCCCGGCTTACAAGGGAATCGACAGCAAAATCCTTTTGGCAAAAACCAAGGAACTGGTAGAGAGGCAGGGCTATGCCATTAGCAACATCGACAGCGTGGTCTGCCTGCAACGCCCGAAAATCCGCCCTTTTATCGACGACATGCGCGCTTGCATCGCGGAGATTTTGGAAATGGACAGGGACGATGTTTCTGTGAAAGCCACCACGACTGAGCATCTCGGCTTCGAGGGACGCGAAGAAGGCGTCTCGGCGTATGCCACGGTGTTGCTCTATAAACTATAAGGCTGTATCAAAATGCCTGTCGTACTCCTCCGTCTGCTTCGCAGCCACCTCCTCTAACTTAGAGGAGGAGCTTGAATGCCAGACATCTTAAACTCTCCCTCTAAGGTAGAGGGAGTACCCCGAAGGGGGGAGGGAGTATGATACAAGGGAATTTTGACACAGCCTCATGTATCTACTTTCCGCCTTTAAAACATATAGTCCCAAGCGGGCAACTGAACCGGTTTGCCTTTCAAGGCTTCCAGCGCTTTCTCGTTCAGGTACTGTTTCTTCACCACGAGGCGGAACATGTATTCGTCAAACCATTTGTCCGTGAACGTCAGGTAACCGTTGTGCCCGGCTGCCGGACCCCAGCTGTTCTCGAATTCCCACTTCACCGGCTTGTCGTTCTCGTCCGTGTCGCAGCCCACCAGCGTCATGGCATGCGATGAACCGCTCTGGCGCGTCAGTATCCGCGCTTTCTTGTCCATCTGCAGTTTCACGCCCAACAGGGATTCATAGTCATACATCGACGGGTCGAGAATGCCTTCCTTGGAATTCATCTGCTTGCCCACGTCGCAGGAGGCGTACAGCGCTTCGTTGTTCTTGATGGAAGCCAATGCCGCAGCCTTGATGTCCTCGTTCGGGAGGTTCAGGTAAATCCAGTTGATGCCCTCGATGGTGTTGCGGTAGTTTGCGATTTCATACGTCTTGTAATACTCGCGCGTCGGGTCGTTCATCACCATGATGTAATTCTCCGGATTGAAGTCTGCCGGCGTGATTTCATCGTAGAACTGCTTCGGGGTGTAGTCCTTCAGCTCGCAGATTTGCCCGTCGGTCGTTTTGTACCGCCAGGTGAACTGGTGGGGAGGCTCGCCGAGGCACAGGGCGAGAATCCGGTACACATCCTTCAGGATATTGGTCTTTTCAGCCCGCAGAGCCTTTTCTTTCTCTCCGGCGGCAGCCATTTCGCGCAGCGTGTAGCCGCCCATGCGCAGCTTCTCATTCACGACGCTGAGCAACTGCGACGTGTTGTTCGAGTGCGCCGTCTCCGGCATCACTTCCTGGGGCACCACCCCGTACTTCTTTGCCGCATTGTAATAAAGGTTCCACACGCCGCCGTCGTTCACCGGATTCTTGAAAAATTCCGTCACGGCGCGGTCTTCCATCGGCTGCCCGGCAGTCGCGATGATGTTCTCCAAAAACAGGTTGGATTTCTCGAAAATATCCCAGAAATACAGGTAATTGTGCGAGAAGTCAAAGCTGCTGATGTTGTACTTCTTCATAATGGAAGGGCGCAACACGTTCATCGACGTGAACATCCAGCACCGTCCGGATTGCTGTTGGTCGGTGATGCCCTTCACGTCCACGCGGTACTTGAAATAATGGTCGATTTTGCCCTGCAGTTCGCGGTTCAGCGCGTTCGCCTTGATATTCGCGTCCGAAGTCAGGATGTTCTGGATGGCTTTCGTCGGGGCGTCCAATTTGAAACTGCCCTGAATCTCTTGC
This sequence comes from uncultured Odoribacter sp., assembly GCA_944321145.1. Lineage (GTDB taxonomy): Bacteria > Bacteroidota > Bacteroidia > Bacteroidales > Marinifilaceae > Odoribacter. The sequence continues at coordinate 25,330 of CALUKF010000009.1, forward strand.
AACTCCTTGTCCGTAATGCTCTGTGCAAACACTCCCGCGCAAGCCAGGAGCAATGCACCCGTAATAATCGTTCTCTTCATGTAATAGAAATGTTTATAGAATTATAAATGAATAACTTCGTCGTATGCTGCCGATGCTGCCTCCATCACTGCCTCGCTCATGGTCGGGTGGGGATGCACGGTCTTTATCAAATCATGCCCGGTGAGCCCTTTCTGGCGGGCGACTACCAGCTCGGCAATCATCTCCGTCACATTGGCTCCCACCAAATGCGCCCCCAGCAACTTGCCGTCGGCGGCATTGAAAATCAGCTTCACAAATCCCTCGTTTGCCCCGGCTGCGCTTGCCTTGCCCGAAGCCGTGAACGGGAATTTGCCCACCTTCAGCTCATAGCCTGCCTCCTGCGCCTTTGCTTCCGTCAGCCCCACGGATGCCACCTCCGGCGTCACATACGTACAGCCCGGGATGTTGTCATACCTGATCGGCTCCGGCTCCAGCCCGGCAATTTTCTCCACGCAGCAAATCGCCTCTGCCGATGCCACATGCGCCAAGGCTTGCCCGTGTACGATGTCGCCGATGGCATAAACCCCTTCGACGTTCGTGCGGTAATAATCGTCCACCTTCACCTTCCCCCGCTCCATCTCCACGCCAAGCTCCTCCAGCCCGATGCCTTCCACATTCGGCGCGATGCCGACTGCCGAGAGCACCACTTCCGCCTCGTGCACCTCGATGTCCCCCTTCTTGTTCCGCACATTCACCTTCAGCAGCTCGCCCGTCGTGTCAATGCTTTCCACCGTGGACTTCACCATCACCGTGATGCCCGCCTTCTTGAACGAACGCCCGATTTGTTTCGATACCTCCTCGTCCTCCACCGGCAGGATGTTCGGCATGAACTCCACCAGCGTGACCTTTGTCCCCATGGCATTATAGAACCATGCCAGCTCCGAGCCGATAGCCCCGGAACCCACCACCAGCATCGATGCCGGGCGGTGACTCAAAGTCAGAGCCTCGCGGTAGCCGATGATGCGCTTCCCGTCCTGCGGGATAGCCGGCAGCACCCGCGAGCGTGCGCCCGTTGCCAGAATCACATGCTTGGCTTCATGCACCGTCTTGTTCCCCTCTGCATCCGTCACCTCCACCTGCTTCCCTGCCGTCAGCTTGCCCGTGCCGGCAATCACGGTGATATTATTCTTTTTAAATAGGTATTGTATTCCTTTGCTCATCTTGTCCGCCACCCCGCGGCTCCGGGCAATAATGGCGTCGAAATCCGCCTCTGCGCCTCCCTCTGCCAGCCGGATGCCGTATTCCTCCGCATGCCGGGCATATTCCAGCACCTGGGCTGACTTCAGCAGCGATTTCGTCGGGATGCACCCCCAATTCAGGCAGATGCCCCCCAACTCCGCACGCTCCACCACTGCCACGTTAAAACCCAATTGCGCCCCCCTGATGGCAGCCACATAGCCGCCGGGACCGCTTCCGATAACAATCAAATCGTAATTCATATCTTTCTTTATTTACTGATTACACTCGTTCTATTGCGTGACCACAAAATTACGCATAACTGCGCAATTTACAAACGTTTCCACCTTTCTTTCCCAAAAAAAACTTTCCATTCCCTTTTTCCCTCTCTGTGCCAGCCTTTCCGTAACTGTCCCCCTCTGTTTTCCCCCTGTGTTGTCGGCGGACAAGCGGAAGGCGTCGGGGACGGTGTACGTGGTTCCGACTTCGGCGTGAGGATTGCTTTCACGAAAGAGAAGCCCCGGCGTGATGCCGGGGCTTTATTTTTGTTGTTTGCCTGCTTCTGCCTGCGGTTAGAAGAACACGGTGTAGATGACTACCAGGAGGATGCAGATGACGTAGGCGCAGATGTTGAAGACTTTGTCGGTCTTGAACATGTCGCTGGTCAGGGCGATGGCTTTGGGGTCGTCGTCGGTCTTGCAGTTGCAGAGGCTGACCATGAAGATGATGACAATGGTGATGATGCAGGTGTAGAACATCTGGTCCATGAAGGGCATTTCAAGCGGCAGGAGCTTGAAGAGCAAGGCTACCGGGATGGAGGCGAGCACGCCCCAGATGGCGCCTTTGTTGGTTGCCTTTTTCCAGAACAAGCCCATGAGGAAGACGGCGAGGATGCCCGGGCTGACGAGTCCGGTGTATTCCTGGATGTATTGGAACATCTGGTCGATGCCGCCCAGCATCGGGGCGAGCAGGACGGCGATAATCAGGGCAATGGCTGCGCTGAGACGCCCGACGTTCACGAGTTGCCCTTGGGAAGCCTGGGGCTTGATGTAGGGCTTGTAGATGTCCATGGTGAAGATGGTGGACGTGGAGTTGAGCATGGATGCCAGCGAGGAGACAATGGCGGCTGCCAGGGCGGCGAGCACCAAGCCTTTCAAGCCGATGGGGATGAAGGAGCTGATGAGCCACGGGTAGGCGTTGTCGTTGTTGAGCGACGTGGAGCCGGCAATCTCGAAGGCTGCACGGGCGTCGTACATGTTCTCGGAATACATGACCCAAGCCACGATACCCGGCACGGCAACGATGAAAGGAATGAGCATTTTCAAGAAGGCGGCAAAGGCGATGCCCCGCTGCGCTTCTTTCAGGGAGCGGGCTGCCAGGGTGCGTTGGATGATGTATTGGTTGAAGCCCCAGTAGTAGAGGTTGGCAACCCAAAGCCCGCCGATGAGCACGTAGATGCCGGGCAGGTTGTTGTATTCCTTGTTGTCGCGGGAGAGAATCATGTCGAATTTGTCGCCTGCCACGTCTGCCACGTGGGAGATGCCGTTGATGACACCGCCTTCGGGGGTGACGTAGTTGAGGGCGATGACGGTGGTGATGACGCCGCCGATGACGAGGAGGGCAACCTGGAGCACGTCCGTCCATGCCACTGCCGACAAGCCCCCGTAGAGGGAGTAGGCGGCGGCGAAGAGCGCCAGCGCGATGATGGCGGGCATGACCATGGAGCCGTCGCCGGTGCCGACCACGGTGTCGATGGCTTTACCGCCGAGGTAGAGCACGGAGGTCAGGTTGACGAAGATGAAGAGGGCAATCCAGAACACTGCCAAGATGGTCTTGAGGTTGGTGGAGAAACGCCGTTCGACAAATTCGGGGATGGTGTAGATGCCCTGTTTGATAAAGATGGGCAGGAAGAATTTGCCCACGATAATCAGGGTGAGGGCTGCCATGAATTCGTAGGAGGCAACTGCCAATCCGCCGGCAAAACCGGAACCGGACATGCCGATGAATTGTTCCGCCGAGATGTTGGCAGCGATGAGCGAAGAACCGATTGCCCACCACGGGAGCGCCTTGCTGGCGAGGAAGTAGTCCTCTGCGGTTTTGGTTTGTCCTTTCTTGGTGCGGGATACCCACCAGCCGATGCCGATGAGCGCCACGGCGTAGATGCCGAGGATGATAAAATCTAAGGTATGAAAATTCGGATTCATGTTGTGTGTGATATTAAGGGTTAATAGAGTTTATGCGCGCCTGAGCCGATGCCGGCGATGTAGAAGGTGGCTTCCAGCCCGGTTTTCGCGTGGTAAATCTTGCCGATTTCGCGGGTGTAGTTGTCTACAGCCCCCGCTTCGACGAGCGAGACGGTGCAGCCGCCAAAGCCCGCCCCTGTCATGCGCGAACCCAGCACGCCGGGGAAGCGTTGGCTTTCCTTGGCAAGGGTGTCGAGCTCGAAGCCGGTCACTTCGTAGTCCTCCTTGAGGGAACGGTGGGAGTCGTTCATCAGTTGCCCGAAAGCCTGGAGTTCGCCGGCTTTGAGGGCGGCGATGGCATGGACGACGCGCTGGTTCTCGGTGACGGCATGCCGTGCGCGGCGGCGGACGGTCTCGTCGGAGATGAGGGGCGCGTATTCATTGAACTGTTTTTCCGTGAGCCGGCAGAGGTAGTCGATTTTGTGCCGGGCGGAAATGGCAGCCACGGCGGCTTCGCATTCGGCACGGCGTTCGTTGTATTTGGAGTCTGCCAGTTCGCGCCGCTTGTTGGTGTTGGCAATGACCAATTTGTAACCGTCGAGCACGAGGGGCACGTATTCGTATTTCAAGGTGGCGCAGTCGAGGGCGATGGCGCAATCCGGCTTGCCCATGCTCACGGCAAACTGGTCCATGATGCCGCAGTTCATGCCGACGAACTCGTTTTCAGCCCTCTGTGAGAGTTGTGCCAGTTGGATGCCGTCCCATTCCGCACCGGTCTGGTCACGGAGCATGACGGCGGTCACCATTTCGATGGAGGCGGAGGAGGAAAGCCCTGCGCCGTTGGGGATGTTGCCATAGTAAAGCAGGTCGTAGCCCCAAACGTTGAAGCCCCGGTCGGCAAATTCTTTCATGACGCCGAGCGGATAGGCAATCCATTCTTTCGGCTTGTCGGCAAACGCGGCGTCGTCTACGGTGGCGGCATACGCCAAGTTGCAGCTGTGGAAAGCGTTGCGGTGGTCGTCCCGCCGTGCGGCAAGCAGGTAGGTGCCGAAATCCAAGGCACAGGGGAAGACCAGCCCGCCATTGTAGTCGGTGTGGTCACCGATGAGATTGACGCGCCCGGGGGCAAAATAAGCGTGCTCCGGCGTTTTGCCGAAGAGCTCCCGGAATTGTTGTTCTAATGCATGTAAATCCATATTTTATTGTATATGTGTGTTGTTCTTTATATTGCAGGCAAAAATAGCAATATTTTGCTAAAAATGCCCCGTTGGGGGCAAGAATACGCATAAAAAAGTATTTTGATTGTGGAGGTGAAGTGATATATTTGCGTCCGTTTCAGAAACGGCAGGCTCTCAGGCATGCCATAAAATGCAAGATGATGGAAGAAAAAGAAGTGTTCGTATTGGAGAACAAATATATGGAGGTGCATATTGCCGCTTACGGGGCTACGCTCCAGCGGATTGTGGTGAAAGGCAGCGGCAAGCTGCGAAAGGATGTGCTTCTGGGGCTGGAACGGGCAGCAGATTATGAAACTGCCGGGTATGCCGCCACGGGGGCATATTTGGGCGCGCTCGTGGGACGCTATGCCAACCGGATTGCCGGGGGGCAGTTTGCGATTGACGGGCAGGAATACCAGTTAGCCATTAACAATGGGCGGAATCATTTGCACGGCGGCATTTGCGGCTTTGACAAGAAGCGTTGGAAGCCGGTGGCGTATGACGGAAACAAGTCGTTGACATTGCGCTACGACAGCCCGGACGGCGAGGAAGGTTATCCCGGCAACTTGCAGGCATCCGTGTGCTTCCAATTGGACATGAGAGAGCTGCGCATCCAATACCGGGCAACGTGCGACAAGCCTTGCTATGTGAACCTGACGCACCATCCTTATTTCAACCTGGAGGGGGAAGGGGACATCCGTGGGCATGTGCTGAAGTTGTACTCCGGGCATTACCTGCATACGGAAGACCTGATACCTGACGGGACGCTGGCGGAGGCAAAGGGGACGGCGTGCGACTTCACCACGCCGCATGCTTTGGAGCGGGTGATTGAGGAACGGGGCGGTCTGGACGACTGTTTTGTGTTTGGCGGGACGGGGATGGTGAAGCGGATGGCGGGGCTCTCGGATTCCAGGGCGTCCATCGTCTTGTTCGTGGCATCGGACTATCCCGGGCTGCAGGTCTACACGGGGCGTTACCTCGATGTGCCCGGCGGCAGGGACGGGCAGCATTACGGGGCGTATGCAGGCGTGGCATTGGAGCCGCAGTTTTACCCCGATTCGCCCCACCATCCGGAGTTCCCTTCCGCGTTGCTGCTGCCGGGAGAGGAGTATGCCCATGAGATTACATATAGCTTTGCGATGAACGATTAATGATTAACGAAGAACAATACGGATTTTTAAATATAAATGCATTGTGACAAAGAAGTATGAGTTAAACAAAAACCTTGCCCAGATGTTGAAGGGCGGGGTGATTATGGATGTAACCAATGCCGAGCAGGCAAAAATTGCAGAAGCCGCAGGGGCTTGCGCCGTGATGGCATTGGAGCGCGTGCCTGCCGATATCCGCCGCGACGGCGGGGTGGCACGGATGTCCGACCCGGCTATGATTAAAGCCATCCAGGCTGCCGTGTCCATTCCGGTCATGGCGAAGGTGCGCATCGGGCATTTCGTGGAAGCCCAGATTCTCGAAGCCATCGGCATCGACTTTATCGACGAGAGCGAAGTGCTGACGCCGGCAGACGAGGCGTTCCATGTGGACAAGACGGCGTTCAAAGTGCCGTTCGTGTGCGGTGCCCGCAACCTGGGCGAAGCCTTGCGCCGCATCGGCGAGGGGGCTGCCATGATTCGCACCAAGGGTGAAGCCGGCACGGGCAACGTGGTGGAGGCAGTGACCCACATGCGCCGCATGACGGACGATATCCGCCGCGTGAAGAACGCAGGGGCAGAGGAATTGATGAGCCTTGCGAAGGAATTCGGCGCGCCGTTTGACCTGATTAAATATGTACACGAGAACGGCAAATTGCCGGTGGTCAACTTTGCTGCAGGCGGCATCGCGACTCCTGCCGACGCTGCATTGATGATGCAACTGGGCTCGGAAGGCGTGTTCGTCGGTTCAGGCATCTTCAAGTCCGGCAACCCGGAGAAGCGCGCCCGTGCCATCGTGCAGGCAGTGACTTACTACAACGACCCTGCAAAACTGGCTGAATTGTCCGAGAACCTGGGCGAAGCAATGTCCGGTTTGGAAATCAATACGTTGGAGAGCAAATACGCTGAACGCGGGTGGTAATTGGTTTCCTGCCGCCGCTCCCGCTTAAAGAATAGGGCATCACTTCCGGGCGGAAGGGGATGTCTCTCTCGGGCGGAAGGGACAGCCTCTCCCGGGCGGTACAGGCATCCTGTACAAGGAAGGCGGGGCATCCCCACTCGGGCGGGTGGAGGTATCCCACCAACGCGGGTGGGAGTGTCCCACCCGCCCGAGTGGGGCGGCGGCAGGAAAATAAGATGTAGGAAAGACATGAAAATAGGAATTTTAGGTTTTCAGGGAGCCATCATCGAGCACGAACGGCATGTGGCAGCCATCGGCGCGGAACCGGTGATTGTCCGTTACCGCGAACAATTGCCGGAACTGGACGGCATCATCCTGCCGGGCGGCGAGAGCACCACGATGGGCAAGTTGTTGAACCGGACGGGGATGATGGAGCCGCTGCGCGACGCGATAGCCGGGGGACTGCCTGCGTGGGGAACCTGCGCGGGGATGATTCTACTGGCAAAACGCCTGGAGAACGACCCGGCGCGCTATCTGGCACTGATGGACATCACCGTCCGCCGCAATGCCTACGGGCGGCAAATCGACAGCTTCAGCACCTCCGTGGAGATTCCGGAGGTGGGCACGGGGCAATTGCCGCTGGTGTTTATCCGTGCGCCTTACATCACCGAAACGGGCGCAGGGGTGCAAGTGCTCTGCCGTTTGGACGGGCACGTCGTGGCTGCCCGCGAGGGCAACCTGCTGGCAACCTCCTTCCATCCCGAACTGACGGACAGCGACGTTTTCCACCGCTATTTTGCGGGGATGTGCGCGGCGCGGTGAGTGCCGGAGAAAGTGGGGGCGGCGGCAAAATGACTCTTGGGATAATGCCCTTTCGGCTTTGCCGTGCGTTTGCCGCCTCCAATTTTATTCAAAAATTTGTTGCTTTTAGGGATTCAATCCCTATCTTTGCATGCGTATGTCACAATAACCGAGAAGAGCATGGAACAAGGAAAAAACAGGCGCGAGCGGGAAGCCTTCATCAAGAAGGTGTACGATGATTATTATCAGCGTCTCTGTTTCTATGCCTCGAAGTTTGTGGCAGATGCCGAGGATGCCAAGGACATCGTGCAAGACCTTCTGGTCAAGCTCTGGGAGAGCGATGTCGAGTTCGAGAACGAGCAAGCCCTCTCGTCGTGGCTGCATTCCGGCGTGTACCATGCCTGCCTGAACCGCAAAATGCTGGCTGATATCCACGAACGCCACCATCGCGAAATCCTGCGCGAGACGAGCGAGGCAGACCCTACCAATTATCTCACTACGCGCATCGAGCATGAAGTGATGTGGGAGGTCTTCCGTGCGGTGGACGAATTGCCGGAGGAGAGCCGCAAGGTGTTTAAATTGAGTTATATGGAGGGACGCGGCATCCAGGAGGTTGCGGACATCCTGCACATTTCCACCCACACCGTCAAGAGCCAGCGCGCATACGCCAGGAAGTTGTTAAAAGACCGCCTGAAAGACATTTATCCCGCCATATTTTTCTTTGGGTACATGCTCCATTAAGTTTTTTCCGGTTATGAAAACCCGGTTTTCCTGCTCCCTGTTGGGGAGCTGTTTCGCTGCTGTTTCTATGCTGTTCCTACTGCACGCCCAACAGCTGCCTGGCAGCAGCGAAACAGCAGCGAAAAACGGGTAGGGAGGATATAGGCAGGATAGGGACAAAACGGCTTTTTGAAAATTTTTTTGCCTGCCTTTACGCTCTTTTTGCTTCTTCGTTTGTTTTATAGGAAAAGAGAGAAAAATGATGGATACAGAGAGACAAATTACGCGAATCAGCCGTTTGCTGGTGAAATTCCTGGACGATGCCTTGTCGGCGGAGGAGCTGGGGGAGCTGGAGGCATGGCGGGACAGTTCGGAAGCCAACGGGCAATTGTTCCGGAAACTGGCATCGGGCGAGTGGGATGCCGCTGACTACCGGCGTTACCGTGCAGCGTTGGAAGCGGACGACTGGAAGGAAATCCGGCGGAGGATGCGCCGCCGGCACCTGCGGTTGTGGAAACGGGTAGCGGCATACGCGGCTGCCGTGTGCGTGGCGGGCGTAGTGGGGTATGGGACGTGGAGCGCTTTTGAGGGACAAGCGCGGCAGGAATTGCCGGTTGTCCGGAATGAAATTGTTCCCGGCACTTCCAAAGCCGTGCTGAAACTTGCCGGCGGGCAGCAGGTGTTGTTGGGGCAGGAGGCAGGCGTGGATACTGTCCTTTTGGCGCAATATGGCATTAAGGAAGAGGGGAAAGCGTTGTCATACGGCAAGGCGAAGAATGTCGATGAATATCATACATTGGAGGTGCCGCGGGGCGGGGAGTTCGCTTTGACCTTGGAGGATAGCACGCAAGTGTGGGTGAATGCGGGTTCCGTGTTGCGTTTCCCGGTTCGTTTCGGAGGCGACAAGCGGGAAGTCTATTTGGAAGAGGGCGAGGCTTATTTCGAGGTGACCCGGGATGAACAGCGTCCTTTCCAGGTGCATGCGGCAGGTATGACGGTCCATGTGCTGGGAACGGGATTCAATATTTCGGCATACCGTCAGGAAGGAAAGAAAGCGGTGACTTTGGCGCATGGTGCGGTGGAAGTAGGGGAAGGTGCCGGGTCGGTGGTATTGCAGCCGAATGAACAGGCGGTGTTGGCGGACGGGGCGTTTGAGGTGCGGAAAGTGGATGCCGGGAAGATTTGTGCCTGGCGTACCGGCACGCTTTATTTTGATGCCATGCCTTTGGGGGAATTGGCTGAGCGGCTGGGGCGTTGGTTCAATTGCGAAGTTTTTTTCACGGCGGAGAACTTGAAGCAATTGACCTTCACGGGTGCATTTCGGAAGTATGAGGATATCGGTTATATCGCTTCGATTCTGGAAGCGGCAGCGGATATCTCCATTGCAGTGAACGGAAAGACAATTATAATTGGCAATAAATAGAAATACCGGAATGTATTGACCGTACATCCCGGTGAACCCCCGAAAAGGGGAAAGAATTGATGTTTAATTTTAGTTTTACAAATGTATGAAGAAAAAGCGAAACGAGCGGTCGGTTTGCATTAGGAACCGGCTACAAAAAATGCTAATGCTTATGAAATTAACATTTTTATTGACTGTGCTTTTTGTAGGCACATTGCAGGCGTCGGTGAACGCACAGACGCGATTGACGATGAACCTGGGGGAAACGAACCTCAAGGAAGTGTTTAACGAAATCCAGCGGCAGACGCAAAAGACGGTGGTTTACAACAATGAACGCCTGGACTTAGACCGTGTCATTGAAGCCGATTTCGACGATGAGGCGTTGGAGGACATTTTGGATAAAGTGCTATCCGGCAGCGGCATGGGCTACAAGTTTACGAACGACTACATCGTTATCGTTCCGCAAGAAGAACCGGCATTGCCCCAAACGGTGGAGGAGCAGGTTATCCAAGGCGTAGTGAAGGACGAAAACGGGCAACCGCTGCCGGGCGTGACCGTTTTGCTGAAAGGAACGACCCTTGGCACGGCGACGGATGCGGAGGGAAAATGGAAGTTGGTTTTGCCGGGAAATGTACAAAATCCTGTTTTTGTTTTCTCGTTCGTCGGAATGGAGACGCAAGAAATTGCCTATACAGGGCAGGAGGCTATCGACGTGACTTTGCTTGCCGACGCGGCAGAGATGGACGAGGTGGTGGTGACGGGTATGTTTGTCCGCAAGGCGGAGAGCTTCACGGGCTCGGCAAAAACCATTATGGGTGATGAATTGGAGAGAGTGGGAAATGGTAATGTCTTTCAAAGCCTGAAGAATTTGGATCCTTCTTTGAATATCATTGCAAGCATGGAGTTTGGCTCTGACCCGAACAAATTGCCGACGATGCAGTTAAGAGGGGCTTCAACTTTTCCGATGGAGAGTAGTACGGATTTGAGGAGTAATTATCAAGACGACCCTAATCAGCCATTGTTTATTTTGGATGGCTTTGAAGCCAGTGCGACTAAGATTTTCGATTTGGACATGAATCGTGTGCAGAGTATTACCATCCTTAAAGATGCGGCAGCTAAGGCTATTTATGGTTCGAAGGCTGCAAATGGTGTAATCGTTATCGAGACGAAACGTCCGCTTGGGGGAGAATTCCGCGTTTCTTATAAGGGTAGTGTGGATTTGACAGTGCCGGATTTGAGCAGTTATAATTTGGCAAATGCGGCAGAAAAGTTGGAAATAGAAAGAATAGCAGGAATTTATGAAAGTGATTATTTGCCGGGTTATCAACAGTTGCAAGATCAGTATAATGAGCGGATGAAAGCTGTGAAGGAAGGTTTGGATACTTATTGGTTATCAAAACCTTTGCGAACAGGTGTCGGTACGAAACATGCCTTGTCTTTTGAGATGGGCGAACAAAACCTGACCGGAATCGTAGATGTTTCCTATACAAAGGTTAATGGTGTCATGAAAGGTTCGTATCGAGAAACGATAGCAGGTGATGTCAATCTGGCTTACCGCTTGAACAATAAATTTTTGTTCCGGAATATAATGAGTGTTACTTCTAACAAATCCGAAGATTCTCCTTATGGTTCGTTTAGCGAGTATGCTGCCATGAATCCTTATTTTTCGCCGTATGACGAGCAAGGGAACATTACGAGCGATAACAATAATCCGATGTATAATGCGACTTTAAATACGAAGATTGCTACGAGTTATTTGGAATTTACCAATAATTTTTACACGGAATATAATATTTTGGAAGGATTGAAGGCTGTCGCCCGGATAGGGATTACGACTCAGCGTAGCGATGGGGATATTTTTTATCCTGCTAACCATACTAGATTTTCAAGCTATACGGACGAGGATTTTCTGCGCAGAGGGTCTTATCAGCAGAATATGGGGAAAATGAATAATTTGAGTGGGGATTTGACTTTGCAGTACTCCAAACTTTTTAATGACAAGCATTTGTTAATGGCAAATTTTGCGTTTTCCATTAGCAGCGACAAATATAATGAAGTGGTACATTATGCAGAGGGATTCCCGTCTGACCGAATGGACGACATTACGTTTGCATTGCAATATGCTGAAAATGAGAAGCCGACAGGGGCAGAGAGCATTACGCATGACGTGGGTTTTACGGGAGTATTTGGTTATACGTATGATGACCGTTTCTTGACTGATTTGACTTTACGCGAAAATGCTTCTTCGCAATTTGGTGCAGATAATCGTTGGGGGTTGTTCTGGAGTTTGGGCATTGGCTGGAACATGCACAATGAGAAGTTTATGAAGGGTTTGGATTGGGTAGAGCAATTGAAACTCAGGGCTTCTGTGGGTACGAGTGGTAGCCAATCTTTTGAAAGCTATCAGGCAATTGCCACGTATAAATATTATACAGACGTGTCTTATGCAGGTATGCTGGGCGCTTATGTGATGCGTTTGGCAAATGACGATTTGAAATGGCAGGAAAAATTGGACTATAATGTAGGTTTGGATGCGCGTTTGTGGAAATTTACATTGGCTTTTGATTACTATGAGTCGTATACGGACAATTTGATTGTAGACCTTTCTTTGCCGACTTCTACGGGTTATAGTTCTGTAAAAGAGAATGTAGGTAAGATTAAGAATAACGGTATTGACATGTCTTTGACTTATAACGTTTTTTCAAATGAAGATGGTTTTTTAAATTTGACAGGAGCGTTGACTACGAATAAAAACCGGATTATGAAATTGTCAGATGCCATGCGTGCTTTCAATGAGCGGCAAGATGAGTTGGTTAGTACAAGAGAAGGTGGAGGACGTTCTGAACCGGTATTGCGTTATGTAGAAGGAGGTTCGCTTAATTCTATTTGGGCTGTGCCTTCATTGGGTATAAATCCTGCCAACGGACGTGAGGTCTATGTGAAACAAGATGGTACGACTACTTATACTTGGGATGCTGCAGACCAACGCATTTGTGGTAATAGTTTGGAAAAATACAGGGGTAATTTTGGTTTCAATGGAGAATATAAAGGAATCGGAGTTAGCATGACCTGTATGTTTACAGCAGGTTGTGATTACTATAATCAAACCTTGGTAGATAAGGTGGAAAATGCAGATTTGAACTACAACGTTGACCGTCGCATTTTATATGGGCGTTGGTCTGAGAATAATAAAAATGCGCCTTTCAAGACCTTGGAGCCTTATAATGATGAAAACGGGAATTATATTTCTGCGCCTAAAACAGAACCGACCTCCCGTTTTGTGCAGCGCAGGAATGAACTTACACTTTCTTCTATTAGTGCGTGGTATGATATGCGCAATAAACCGTGGTTGGAGAAAGCGGGTTTCAGTCGTCTAAAATTGTCATTTAATATGAATGATATTTATACGTTTTCGACAATTCGGATAGAAAGAGGTACTTCTTATCCTTTTGCTCGGACGATGTCTTTTTCTTTAAGTGCTGAATTTTAAATTAATAAATTATGAAGAAACAAGTTTATATAGTAATATGCCTATTATTTCCTTGGTTGGTCTCTTGCAACGATTGGTTGGATGTAAGTCCCAAGTCAGAAATCAAGGCAGATGAGTTGTTTGAGACGGAAGCCGGTTTCAAAGATGCTTTGACAGGACTGTATATAGGAATGACTGATCAAAGTGTTTACGGAGCTAATCTTTCTTGGCAGGAAATAGAATGGATGGCAGGGCAATATACAGAGACAAATAATTCATTTGCTGAACTGCAAAAGTGTAATTATGAAAGTTCCATTGCTAAAAGTTTTATTGAAAGCGTTTGGTCAAAAGAGTATAATATTATAGCGGAGACCAATTTGCTTTTGGAATCTTTAGAGGAAAATGGCAATATGTTGAACCCTACGTTGTATAATGTGATTAAAGGCGAGGCGTTGGCGATTCGTGCGATGTGCCATTTTGATTTAATCCGTTTGTTTGCTAAAGGGAATTTGGCGAATCGCCCGGAAATATTGTCAGAGCTTTGTGTACCTTACGTAACTGCTTATTCTAAGGAAACAACTGGGCAGTTGAGTTACGAAGCAACATTGGCACTTTTGCATCAGGATATAGAGGATGCTTTGGAATGCTTGCAAAGTGACCCTCTTTATACCGGTGAGATTGAGCGTCCCGATGATTACGATGCGGTTACGGATGATGTTTTCTTTGAAGGCACTTATTATAAAGGACGGGAAACGCGTCTTTCTTATCCGGCAGTCCTTTTGTTAAACGCCCGTGTTTATCTTTGGGAAGGGAATAAGGAAAAAGCGTTGGAGTATGCCGAATACTTGATGGATGCGTATGATGTTTATGTTGCTAAAGGTGAAAAAGATTGGGCTACGGAGAATAATAATGTCGGAGAGGGTGTGGATGCAGCCAGCCGTGATTATGTATTCCAAGGAGAATTGTTATTTGCATTGGATGTTCAGAAATTGGAGGATTATTTGAATGGGGCATATTCTGAAATCATTGGCGGCAATCATAATTATGACCGTTTGTTACAATCAGCGGACTTTGTGACCGAATTGTTTGGTTCTTTAAGTACTTCTGACTTGAGGTTTAGAGGACAATGGGAAACGGCTGGCTCAGATGGTTATTTGACTGTAAAAGTGCGGAAAACGCAGGATAATTATTATGCGAATTATGTTCCCTTGATGCGAATTTCCGAGGCTTATTTGATTGCTGCTGAATGTTTGATGGAAACAGATAAGGCAGAAGCCGTGAATTTGATGAACTATTTGAAAGAAAAACGGAATATACCGCCTGCAGATTATTTGCCGGAGGATATTTCTGTTGACGATTTACGGGCTGAAATTATTCAGGATTACCGGCGCGAATTTTGTCAGGAAGGGCAGTTGTTTTTTTGCTATAAGCGTTTAGGTTTGGCTACTTTTACTGGTATGGTAGTAAATGAAATGACTGATGAGCAATATCGCCTGCCTTATCCGGATATTGAAAATGAATTGGCTGGCAGACAATAATTAAAAAATTTGAATCATGATGAATAAGATAATGATATTATGCTTGATGTTAGCAATATTTGCATCTTGCAATAAAGAAGACATTATGCGCTATGACCGTTCGCGGGCAGCGATAGAATTTGATGAGGATGAGGTGTATTATTCTTTTAAAACCTCTTTTAAACAAGTGGATACTGTTGAAATCCCTTTTAGCTTAGTGGGATATGCAGAGGATTGGGCTCGCAATGCAGAGTTTACGGTTGTATCGGATAGCACAACAGCGACTGCTAATGATTTTCAAATAGTAGATGCTGTTATGGAAGCCAATGCGTATGAAGGAAATCTGTGTGTGCGGGTAGAAAACAAGGAGGGGGATAATTTTAAAGACGCCCGTATTTATTTTGAAATTGCCGATGGCAAAGATTTTATTCCCGGTATAGATGAAAACAAGTATTGTTTTCTATACTTGACTAATAGTTTGGTACGACCCAGCAGTTGGGGGACATGGCAGGAAAGATATTTTTTAGGTACCTATAGTACGGCATACTACTCATTTATTATAGAAGTAACCGGTGAGACGGAATTCCCCTATCCGAATGCAGTAGCTGGATACAATAATGGTGAGGTATGGAGTGGTGCTTATAAAGATGCTTTTTTGGCAAATTTGGAAAAGGAATTGAAAGCCAGAAATGAACGAGAAGGTTCTCCCCTCATGCATGATGATGGTACGGCAGCAGGCAAAGAAGTGATTATTGGAATGTATTACACCAATTAAATTTTTGGAAAATGAAGAATATATTATTTACAATCTTGACGATATGTCTCGTATGGGCTTGTTATGATGATAAAAGTACGCTTCCGACAGTAGAATATCCGACGATATCTGTGAATAGAAGTGGAGAATCTCAATATTTGACAGTCTCTTACGGCGAAGAGTTTATTTACGAACCACGATTGTATTGGTTGGATGGGAAAGATACGATTTATTTGTCGGAGGATACTTATGATGATTATGATTATGAGTGGGATTTGAGTGTTCTTTCTACTGGGACTGATACTATGAAACAGATCATCTCTCGGGAGAGAATTTTGAAAGCAGTCATTAATTCTACTCCAACAACTAGTGGTTATTCTTATTATACCTTGACGCTTCACGTTACGCATAGAGCCAGTGGAGTGGTGAAAAACTTAATATGGGAGATGAAAGTGTTAAGCGTCTATGGTGGTGGTTTGTTAGTGGCAGAGACATCGGATGAAACAAATTCCGATATTTCTTTAATCATGTCGCGTACATTTAATACAAATTTAGTTGATTATGATGCAGATACAGTACATTATAAAATATTTAGCAAGCATAATGGAACTCCTATTAATGGATTAGTTAATTCTTTCACTTATGTGAATGGTTCTGCTTTTTCTGGAATAACTGCCCTTGTACCGGGAGAATCTATTATTCGCATAGATCCTGTAACAATGGAAGAGCAAGACAGAAATATGGATTTATTTTTCTATGAACCTGAAGTTTATAATCCGCAAGCTGTATTTGCTGCTTACTCTACGAATGTTTTGATAAACAATGGGAAAGTACAGACTTACGCTGCATCTACAGCCAATAAATATTCTGTGGACAGTGATTCTCCTTATGACGTGTCCGCTGTATATGCTGGTGACAAAATGGATTGGGTAACTGCTCTTCTTTTTGACCAAAAAGAAGAAAAGTTTATCACTCTTTCGACCGGGACATTTGAATTAGATGATATACAGACAATTCTGTCGGGGAAATTTGATCCGAGAGAAATGACAGGCTGTAAACCAATTTATGCCGAATCTGTAAATTCTACTTTGACTAAATGGTTGATTAAAAAAGATGGCGGTTACTATATTTATGAGGTAGATTGTAATGTCGATTATGATGATGACGATTGGCCTAGAGTATTCCAAGGCAAAAACATTTACGATTTGGAAAATTGCCCGAATATCGATAAAGCAACAGCTTTTGCTTTCTCTGCAAATAATGAATTCTTTTATGCTGTAGATAATGTCCTTTATGTAGTACCTTTAACGGGCGTACAACCGGTACCTCAAGTTTCTTACGATAAATTAATTGGAAATGAGAAAATCACACATATTAAGATATATCGTGGTAGCGGTTATATAGCTTGGAGTGATGAAGTAGATGAAGATACAGGTGAATTGGTGCCCTTTTGGCGAAATGCCAAAAATAACGTGATTTGTATAGTAACTTATGACGGTTCGGAAGGACGAGTATACACTTTGCCTATCCAATATGCTGGGACAGGTGGTATAGCTAGTGACAAATATGTACGATGCTATGAAGGATTTGGTAGAATTACGGGAATAGGAACACGAGAATAAGTCTATGAGATACATCGTTATTTTGTTTTGCTTTTGCCTCTCCTGGGGAGGGGCAAAAGCCCATACGATTAAAGGAGAGGTGCAAGGTTTGCCGGAGGGAGCAACGGTTTATCTTTTAACTCATCCGGATAATCATTTACAGCAGAAGTGGAGTTTGCGACAAGTAATGGATAGCACGATGATTGAAAATGGTATTTTTGAATTTGAAGTGCCTGATGTGGAGTATGGACGTCTTTGGATGTTGCGTTGCAATGGGAAGTCTTTGCAATATTATTTCAATAAAAACGAAGATATATTCTTTAAAGGGCGGGCGCAACTTTTTGGTTTGTTGGACAAGCATGTTATTGGGGGTAGGGAGCGCATTCTTTTTGAGGATATTTACAGCATTTTGGGGGTAGATATGCCGACTCCGATAGACCGTAAAGCTGGTGTTGAGTGGCTTTGCCGTCATGCGACGGATGAGGTTGCACTTTTTGCTGCTGCTTATTTTTCGACAGTGCAAGATGTGCTCCGTTGCAGTGATTTAAGGGAGATTTTGAACGCTATTCCCGATTCTTATTTTGGTCATCCTTATTATCGTATTCTTTATGAGGCTTATGAGCGTATGCTTATTGAAGAAAAAGTTGAGTGTGGCGATGGCTTTTTAATTCGTGGTTACGCTCGTGATGTGTGGGATGGTGTTGCTGAATTGGTGCTACCTAAAGAAGGTACATTAAGTGTACCGCAAATTGTAGATACAGCCATTATTCGTGACGGCTATTTTGTTTTTAAAGGCAAATTGCCATATTCGCAATATTGCAATGTGGGCATCCGTGGCACTTCTTATCCAGTCGGTTTTTATCTTGAAAATTCACCGATTGATTTGAATATTACGATTTTGGTGCAAAGACGTAATGTCAATGGAAGAGAAGAGCTACGTAAGATTTTGTGTGGAGAGGTTTATGGTAGTCAAACAGAACATAAAATTGCTATGATACAATCGTTCTCTGGGGAACAAGAGGTAGAGGATTGGATTGAGAACCATACTACTGATATGTCTACTTTGGGACAATTAGCTACGGCATGGGTTAAGCAATATTCGCCTGATTTGATTGAAAAATGGTTGAGTATGATGGATGTCTCTCTTGCAGAAACTCCTGCTTACAAGGAAATTTTACATCAAATTGCCAAACGTCGTGAATTAGCGGTCGGAGAAAAAGCGCCTGATTTTACATTGCTTTCGGATAAGGGACGGGAGATTACTTTGTCAGATTTTCGAGGGAAATACGTTGTATTGGACTTTTGGGCATCTTGGTGTGGACCTTGCCGCATGGAGATTCCAAATTTGAAAAAGGTTTGGCAAAAGTATCATTCCAAAGGTCTGGAAATTGTAAGCATTACTTTGGATGCGAAAGATGATGATTGGCGCAAAGCCTTGACAGAAGAGCAAATGCCTTGGATTCAATTGACTGCTCAAGGTTCGGATGTTGCCAATCAATATAATGTTCAGGGGATACCTCATGTTCTTTTGCTTGATCCTCAAGGGAAAATAGCGGGAATTAATTTACGAGGTGAAGAATTGGAAGAAGCACTTCAAAAATGTTTTTAGACTGATATGTTATTATTCATGTTCTATTCCCGAAGTTATCTTACCCTAATCAGGCAATAAGTTGCTTATTTCTTGCTTACGCCTTTGTTGAGCGGTCGTTTGGGAGTATCCGTTTGGCAAAGGCATAAGCAGACTATGGTGAACAAATAGGCATATTCGTTTTTCTCGTCGGCTGGATAGTTTTCGCGGCTATCCCTTGTGGGGTAGGGTGGGTAATTATATGGTGTGGATTGAATTTTATTGCAAAATTGAAGTCCTGTTTTGAATTTGGATGCTTCTTTGCACCTTGCGGTTCCGGAGAATAATGTTTAACTTTGTAGTTAGGAAAACATGTAAAAACGGAATGCCATGAAACAAGCAGAAATCACCATCCCATACGCTGTTGCGGATTATGCTATTTTGCGCGAACGCGGGTATTATTATGTAGATAAAACGAAGTATATATCTCTGCTGGAGCGGTATAGCGCGCCCGTGTTCCTTCGTCCCCGGCGCTTTGGTAAGAGCCTGTTTATGTCTACATTGGCTTATTACTATGACGTGAATGCGGCAGAACGGTTTGAACGCTTGTTCGGCGATACCTATATTGGGCAAAATCCCACGGGCGAGCAAAACCAATATATGGTATTGCGCTTTGACTTTTCCAAATTGGTATTGGCGGATAATCTTCAGGGGTTGGAAAAGAATTTCAATGACTTGTTGTGTCCTATCTTGAAAGAATACATAGATAGCCCGCACCGTTATGCCCGCTATTTTGAGGGATTTGCTTTCAGCGACGAACGGAATGCCACGAAGATGCTTTCCGAAATCGTGAACCGTGTGGGAGGCAGGGATTTGCCTGCTTTATATATTCTTATTGACGAGTATGACAACTTTACGAACCAATTGTTGACATCGTTCAATGACACTTTGTATGAAAAGGTGACAACGGGCGACAGTTTCCTGCGTACATTCTTTAAAGTTATTAAGGGAGGTATTGGCGAGGGGGCAATCCGCACGTGTTTCTGTACAGGGGTGTTGCCTGTGACGATGGACGATTTGACAAGCGGCTACAACATTGCCGAAGTGCTGACCTTGGAACCGGAGTTTGTCAGCATGCTGGGCTTTGACCACGAAGAAGCTTCAGAGTATTTGCGATATGTGATGCAAAAGTATGACAAAAAAGACAGTTCATTTGAAGAGATTTGGAACCTGATACTTACAAATTATGACGGTTACCGCTTCTTGCCGGATGCTAAACCGTTGTTTAATTCTACGATATTGACCTACTTTTTTAAGAAGTTTGCCGTGAATCATGGCAGTATTCCGGATGAATTGGTGGACGAAAACCTCCGTACAGATATTGGCTGGCTTCGCCGCCTGACTGTGACGTTGGAGAATGCGCAGGAGATGCTAGATGCCTTGGTGGTAGATGACGAACTGATTTATTCCCAGTCTGATTTGCGGAGCAAGTTCAGCAAACGGAAATTCTTTGAAAAGCAGTTCTATCCCGTAAGCCTTTACTATTTGGGAATGACGACTCTTGCGGATGCGTACACGATGCGGTTGCCAAACCTGACGATGCGGAGCATTTACATGGACTATTACAATAACCTGTACGGAGTGGTTGATGATGCCCGCCGTTATGCCCGTGCTTACCAACGTTTCACGCAAGACCGCCGTTTCGAGCCTTTGGTGGAGAACTATTTCGAACAATATTTGAAGCTGTTCCCTGCACAGGTATTTGACAAAATCAACGAGAATTTCATCCGCTGCTCCTTCTATGAACTGATGAGCCGTTACTTGAGCCAATGTTATACCTTTGCCCTTGAACTGAACCTGCCATCCGGACGGGCAGACTTGGTGTTGACAGGCATACCGGGCACGGATTTTCACAACGACTGCCGTGTGGTGGAGGTCAAATATTTCAAGGCAGGGGAAGCTGCCATGGTGGAGGCTTTGGAAGCTCCCCGCGCTGAAGATGCTGTACAAGTGGAGGGCTATGCCCGCGACATTAACGCTCAATTCCCCAACTACCGGATGCGTTCTTATGTGATGTACATTGCTGCCGGTAAGGCTTGTAAAGTCTGGGAAGTTGGTAAATGAGGTAGTGATGATTAGAGTCCTCGTTTCCGGCAGTAATTAATAAACGAGTAGGCATATTCGTTTTTCTCGTCGGCGGGGTGGTCTTCGCGGCTGATTTCTTGCCATTCAGAGGTTTTGACCTCGGGAATTGTAATCTCGCCTTCGGGCGAAGCATGCACGCGGGTGAGGTAGAGCCGGTCGGCTTTGTCCCATGTGTTCAGGTAGATGGAGCCGCCGCCAATGATGAAGGCTTCTTCTTCGTCCCTGACCAATTCAAGGGCTTGCTCGATGCTTTTTGCCGTTTCGCATCCTGCAGCATTATAACCGGCTTGTGAGGAAATGACAATGTTGCGCCGGTTGGGCAGGGCTTTCCCGATGGATTCAAATGTTTTGCGTCCCATGATGACCGAGTGCCCGGTTGTAATGCTTTTGAAATGCTTTAAATCGGCTGATAGCCTCCATATCAGTGCATTGTTGTGCCCGATGACGTTGTTTTCTGCTGCTGCGACTATGATGGATAGCGTCATAAGTGTAAATTGAAGGATATAAAAAGGAGATATGCTGCGAAGCACATCCCCTCTCAATTTAATGTAATATCGTTTATTTGAATAACTTATTCAGATAGACGCCGACAGACAATTGGAATACGCGGTTTTGTGTGCGGTCGTCAGCTTCGAAAAATTTCACCGTTTGATCGGCAACTGTGACAGTGCCCACATCGGCGCCTACATCCGTCAAGCCTGTAATGTATCGGGCGGACATGAAAAAGCTTTTGTAGGCAAATGAAATACCTGCCGGTATGGCAAAATCAAAGGATTCTATTCCATGCAGTTTTTTCCGGTCGGTATCCCGGTGTTCCCTTGTCCTAAACCGTGCGTCAGTATTGTAACCGAATTGCGGACCGAAGTCGACGCTCAGCCCCTGCCAAAGGTAGATTTTGAACATGACGGGAAGTTGGAGATAACCGACAGCCCATTTACTTTTAACATCTCCGCTCCTGTAGGCAAAACCTTGGCGGGTGTACAACAAATCTACATTCAAGCCCAAAGTTCTGTTGAAGCGTTTTTCGATAAAAACACCCGCATTGAAGCTCGTTTTGTTATGGGAATGGGCATTGGTGATGTAAGAGGTAGTGAAACCGCCTTTGACACCATAAGCAAATTCGCCAACACTAAGTTGCGCATTTGCAACGTACGCCATCAAAAGTGCGGCTGCTACTAAGATTATTTTCTTCATATCGAATAGATTTTATTGGTTACTTACCGAGGCGGGACAGGCATTGCCCTATCAACCGCTTCTGAATTCATCTTTTTCTGTTATCGCGGGCAAATGTAACGATATTTCGGCAAATCCCATTCGTTTATCCTCAAAAAAAGTGTTACTTTTCCATCATTAAGTATTGACTTTTTCTATAAAGGGGCTGTCTTGTCAAAAAATGCCTGTTTTGGAAATGCTTAACATGGCGCCGAATTTGTTCTCAAGCAGATGCCCTTTGTCGAATCCGATGTTTAACGTTGTGTTGAAGGGCAGCTTATTTTCCGGCAATGTGAGTTGCAAACCCAAGCTGAATTGTTTTTTAGTAATCGGTCGGTTTTGTTCGTCACGGAAAGGCGTGCTGTGAGTGCCGTAATTCAACGAGTAGCTGCATAGCAGTTTGTAGTCTATTTTTCCAACCGGCAGAGTGCCGCAGACGCCCCAGTGGTGGGCAATGAAGCGGTTGTTATATGTGCCTAAAACAATGCCGTCTACAGGGGCTTTGGGCGTAAAAAACGGGACGCCAATCATTTGACCATACAAACTCCACCCGGAACGGTATTCTCCGTGGTTCATATAATTGTCATTCCCTCCCAGCACGATTCTGTCCGGATAGGGGTCGTCAGGATCTTTTTCTGCAATTTCTTCATCGGTGGCAGGACGGTCATGCCGGGGACCGCTTTGGTCTTTCGTATAATAAAGTTCATACACAAAACTTTTGAACCATTTGTTTCCGTCTTTTCGGTTGAGATACAATCCATACACCCCATCAGGAAAGTTTTTGAACCTCATTCCGGAGCCGTCTTCGCACATGTGGTCGTAGTATAACGAGGCGGCAAGTGCCTTGCCGTTATAGTTCAAGCGTGCGTAATGCCTGCCGATGTGGTTGCCTAACTTATTGATTTGGTCAGAACTGCTGGAATTTTCCCCGCCTGATTTGATAAGCACCAATTTGATGTAATCCTTTAGGCTATAATGGATTTCTCGTTCGTCTGTTTTGCCTCCCCATTGAGCATAATCCTCGACTCCTGCTTCGAGACTCCATTGCGGGCTGAAAGTGATTTTTGCGCCCAGCATTTTATGGTGGACATGGGTATGCTCGATATACCTGTCGTCAAGCATCATAAATTCCGCATATTCAAATTTGAAGGCAAGCCATTTTTTGAATATCCACGGAAACCGGATGTAATTCCACGAAGCAAATGAGATGCCCGGCATGTTGCGCGTATTGTTGGAGTATACCAAGTTGCCGTTGCTGGCTGACAGTCCGTCGTATTCTTCCGGTCTGTCCCAAAGCCCAACGTTTAATGTCAGGTTTTGCCACCTGGCTTTGGCGAATAATTGGTCGATAAATATCCGATGCTCTTCGCTGCCCAATGCTCCCGTGCCTTCAAATCCCAATGCAAAATCAAAAGCACGGCTATTCGTTTTTGCAAAGTCGCTGCCAATACCTATATTCCCCCATAGGTATGTGTCCGGAGAAATCATGCCTCTTGTATTGGAGTGCAACCAAAAAGGTTTTGCAGAAGTGGCGCCGCCTATTTCAGCTTGGTATTCCACTTTCCGGGATTGGCTGAATACATCGCACGGCACGGCAAATATCCATATAAGCAATAACGTATAAAGTCGATTCATGGTTTTTCTTATTTTAAGCTGCGCGCAAAGGTAATACATTTTTTGGTTATTCTGGCGAAATGCGCTCCTTAGTTGGTCTCTACCTTGTCCGCTGATGTTCCAGAGATTCCCCGAACTTGCCCCCTTGCAGATCACGGGAGATACAGGGTATATTGGGAGAATCGGCGGGAGAAGTAGAGAGCAATTAGGGAGCGGATAACCAATAAATCTCAAGCACAAAAAAAGAGGCGGGATATTGCCCGTCTCTTTATGGTTTAGAAAATATTGCTTTTGTCCTGTCAAATAGAAACAATCCCGGAGAAACCCATGAATGCCATTGCCAATATGCCTGCAGTGATGAGGGCAATGGGGAGGCCTTTCATGCCTTTGGGGATGTCAATGAGTTCCATTTGCTCACGGATACCGGCAAAGATGGTCAGCGCTAAGCCGAAGCCGATAGCTATGGAACCGGCATAGACGAGGGATTCCAGCAGGGTGAATTCTTTTTGGATGACTTGGATTGCCACACCCAGCACGGCACAGTTGGTCGTGATGAGGGGTAAGAATACACCCAATGCCTGATAGAGCGAGGGACTGACTTTTTTCAGGATGATTTCCACCATTTGCACCAGGGCGGCGATGACGAGAATGAACGTGATGGTCTGCATAAAGCCGATGCCAAACGGGTCGAGCACGCTTTTCTGGATGATGAAAGTCACTAAGGTGGCGAGTATCATGACGAAAGTCAGCGCGCCGGTCATGCCGATGGCAGTGGAGACTTTCTTGGATACCCCGAGGAACGGGCAAATGCCTAAGAATTGTGACAGCACAACGTTGTTAACGAATACGGCTGCGATAAATATCAATATATATTCCATGGCGTTGTCTTTAAAGGTTAATTACTTTTTCTCAAGCGGTTTACTATTGCCATCAGCAACCCCAAAACAAGGAAGCCGCCGGGTGCGAGTACGAATGCCAGCATGCCGTATTGTTCGGGCATGATGGTCATGTCGAAGATTTTTCCGCTGCCGAGAAATTCGCGAATGCAGCCCAGTATCGTGAGGCTCAGCGTGAAGCCGATGCCCATGCCCAAACCGTCAAGCATGGACAGGATGGGACCGTTCTTGGAAGCGAAGGCTTCGGCGCGTCCCAACACGATGCAGTTCACCACAATCAAGGGGATGAACAAGCCCAATGCTTCGTAAAGCGACTGGGTGTAAGCCTGCATGGCAAAATCCACAATCGTCACGAACGCTGCAATAATCACGATAAATGCGGGTATACGAATCTTGTCCGGAATCAAGTTTGCAACAAGAGAAATCACCAAGTTGGACATAACCAGCACGAAGGTGGTTGCTGCTCCCATGCCCATGCCATTGGCTGCCGAGGTGGTCGTTGCTAAGGTGGGGCACATGCCGAGAACCAGCCCGAAAGTCGGGTTTTCACGGAAGATGCCGTTGGTTAATGTTTTTATATGACTCATATTCTATTTGTTTTAGCGGTTATTGATTTTGTTGTGTCGCTCCTGAAGTGGCATCGGCGCCCTGCAATGCTGCAGCGGCTCGGTTGATGGCATCCAGAAATGCGCGCGAGGAAATGGTGGCTGCCGTGATGGCATCGATGTCTCCTCCGTCTTTGCTGACTTTCAAGCCTGCCGTGCCGGGAGTTTTGCCTCTTACATCTCTTTTTTCCCCTTCGCGGAACCAGTCGTTCATTTTACTTCCAAGTCCGGGGGTTTCGTTGTTTTTCAATACCGAGTAGTCGTAAATGCTGCCGTCGGGCTTGAAGCCTGCCATGATTTCGATATAGCCGTTGAAGCCGTTGTTCGAGAAGGTCTTGACTGCCGTTCCGACGAGTTCGCCGCCTTTCTTGGCAGGATAAAATTCAAGCACGCCTCCGTCGATTTCCTTTGTCCACATGTCTGCTGTGGGGTCATTGTCAAACTCTCCGGGCACCACGTTGCTGATGGCTTGTTGTTGTTTTGCCTGTGCAGCCTTGGCAATCGGTTCCTGTGTAAGTGTATAGACATAGCCTACGCCTGCCGAGGCGATGAGGCTGATGGCGAAAAGCACCACTACCATGTTGGTGAAGTTGGACTCTAATTTCTTTCCCATAATAGTTCGTTTTATGATGTTAGTCCGTTTATGCAAAACGCTTGGGTTTGCAATAGCGGTTGATTAATGGGGTAAACGCATTCATTATCAGGATGGCAAATGACATGCCTTCCGGATAGGCTCCGAATTGGCGGATGAGGACGGTCAGAATGCCAATGCCCACGCCATAGATAATCATGCCCTTGTGGCTCATGGGCGAGGTGACATAGTCCGTTGCCATAAAGATGGCACCTAACATCAAGCCTCCTGACAGCAGATGGAACAAAGGATTGACAAATTGTTCCGGGTCACAGACATTCAGGATTCCGCCGAAGATGAACACAGTCAGGAATATCGTCACGGGGATATGCCAAGTGATGATTTTCCGAATCAACATGTAGGCAAAGCCGATGAGCAGGGCAAATGCCGCAACTTCGCCGAGGCTGCCGCCCATATTGCCGAGCAACATGTTGCCGTATCCCACGAATCCCTCGTCCATGAGGTAGGTGTTTACGGATTCCCCGCTTTTGACAGCGGCTTTCAACAAGGAGAGCGGCGTGGCTCCTGTTGCAGCGTCAACATACGAGCTGTGGAAACCTTCTGCCAACGGCCAGGTGGTCATCTGTACGGGGAAGGATATTAATAGGAACACGCGTCCGACCAATGCGGGGTTGAAGATATTGCATCCCAGACCGCCAAAACTCATTTTGCCAATGCCGATGGCAACGAGCGCGCCGATAATGATAATCCACACCGGCAGGTTCGACGGAACATTGAACGCAAGCAATACGCCTGTAATCAGTGCCGAGCCGTCCCAAATGGTGGGCTGGCGTTTCAATATGAACTTCTGTATCACATACTCAAAAAAGAGACAGGCGACCACGGAAGTCAGCGTAACGATAATGGCGCCTATGCCAAAAAACAGCACCGAACAAATAAATGCCGGGATGAGCGCAATGAGCACCCCGTACATGTTTCTTTCGATGGAGTCCCCGCTGTGGATATGCGGGGAAGGTGATATTAACAATTTATCCATAGTTTCAAATTTTCAAGTTTACTCATTTCTTCCGGTTTCTAATCATAGCACCTGTGCGTCCTTTGCCCAGACGGATGTAATCCAGCAAGGGGCGGGCAGACGGGCAGGTGAAACTGCATGAGCCACACTCGATGCAATCCATGACCCGCTCTTCTTCCAGCCGCTCCAGCAGGTTTGCCATCGCCAGCCGTGCAAGCAGGTAGGGCTCCAAGCCCATAGGACAGGCAGATACACATTTGCCGCAGCGGATGCAACTGCGCATAGGGCGGCGGGCGCCTTCCTTTTCGTTAATGAGCAGGATGCCGCTGGTGCCTTTGGTGATAGGCGAATCGACATTCACCATGGCGCGCCCCATCATAGGACCGCCCCCAATGACTTTCACGGTATCTTCAGGCATGCCTCCGGCAGCTTCAATCAATTTAGACACGGGAGTGCCAATGCGGCAAAGGTAATTGCCGGGATGCTTCACCGATTTCCCGGTGATGGTAACAATCCGTTCGATAAGCGGTTTGTGCTTGGCAACTGCTTCGTAAACAGCAAGGACAGTGCCTATATTCTGCACAATGGCTCCCACGGCGATAGGTAAAGCTCCGGAAGGCACGGCGCGTCCCGTGGTGGCTTGAATCAATTGCTTTTCACCGCCCTGCGGGTACTTCACCTGCAACGGGCAGACTTCAATGCCGGTCTGCGTAGATGCCAGTTGCTGCAAATGGGCAATGGCGTCCTTCTTATTATTTTCGATGCCAATGACGGCTTTGGAGACACCGATGGCTTTCATCAGCATTTGCACGCCGACAATAATCTGTTCGCCTTTTTCGAGCATCACGCGATGGTCTGAAGTCAGGTAAGGTTCACATTCCACTCCATTGACAATCAGGAATTCGGCTTTATTCCCCGGAGGCGGAGTCAGTTTGACCTGCGTGGGAAAAGTGGCGCCGCCCATGCCGACAATGCCGGCTGCGGCAATGGCTTTCACGATGTCTTCTTTCGAAAGGGTATCCCATGCCGCTTCTCCCTCACGGTTGATTTCAGGCATCCATTCGTCGCCTTCCGTTTTGATGGTAATGGCGGGTTTGGATAGACCTGCGGCGTCGGGCACGGAGTCTACAGCAACAACTGTACCCGATACGGAACTGTGAATATTGGCAGAGACAAATCCTCCGGCGGTCGCAATCAACTGCCCGGTTTTCACGGTGTCTCCTTTCTTGACGATGGGGGTTGCAGGTGCTCCGATGTGTTGGTTGAGCAAGATGACTACCTGCTCCGGTACGGGCAACACTTGAATTTTTTCGCCTGCCGATAATTTATTTTCAGGTGGATGAACGCCACCGATTTTGAATGTCTTTAACACGGTGTATAGGTTTTAAAGTTGTTCATTTTTCTTTTCTTCCTCCACTGGAGTGGACGGTGCTTTCTCCGGTTCAACCTTTCGGGGCGGGAAATTTACTTCATGAATGGCGCCCGTCGGACATGCGCTCACGCACTTGCGGCACAGGCGGCATTTGTTGAAGTCAATGTAAGCCAAATTGTTCTCGACGGTGATGGCGCCGAATTGGCATTCTTTGGCACATTTCCCGCAGCCGATACACGCCGCCTTGCAGGCTTTGCGTGCCACTGCACCTTTGTCCTTGCTGACGCAGCTGACAAACACCCGGCGGTTTTTCGGTCCCTTGTTGCGCAATTCGATAATGCCACGGGGACAAGCCTTGACACAAGCGCCGCAAGCCACGCACTTCTCTTCATCCACCACGGGCAAGCCGTTCTCGTCCATGTGAATCGCATCGAACTGGCAGGCATTTACGCAGTCGCCGCATCCCAAGCAGCCGAACGCGCATCCCGTCTCGCCGATATACAGCGTGTGCATGATGGCGCAGGACTGAGCCCCGTCGTAGCGGTTTGTGCGCGGACGGTTGTCGCAAGTGCCGTTGCATCTCACGACGGCGATTTTCGGTGCCTGCACGCTTACCTCGCGTCCCAGTGCCTCTGCAATCTTACTCATGGTGGCTGCGCCGCCCACCGGACATAAAATGCCGTCTAAGGTATCCGATTTCACGGCAGCTTCTGCCAAGCCGCGACAACCGGGATAGCCGCAGCCTCCGCAATTAGCTCCCGGAAGCAAACCCTCTACAATGTCAATGCGCGGGTCTTCTTCCACCTTGAATTTTTGTGCCACGAAGTAAAGTATCACGGCAGATACAATACCGATGGCGCACAACGAAATGATAGTAATAACAAGTGTACTCATTGTATGATATTTAATAGTTGCCTGTTTTTTCTACGTTAAACTTAATTTTCTTATTAATTTTTCCCCTGCACAGGTAGAGCATGAAAAAATAAACAGCCAATAACGATAGACTCGCTATGGCTGCCGTCAATTCGCTGCATCCGGATTTTTCGATAAAGAAAATCGCTGCAATGAGGATGATAGAAGGTAGGATGTAAGCCAACAGCACGGAATAAAACGCATTGTTCAGGCTGGCATACACCATTACCTTGTCGCCGGCTTTAAATTCACCCTCCGGACGTTGCACCGTGATAAGCTTCTGCTTCATCTCCGACATGCCGCATGCGCCCTTGGCATGGCAAGCAGCACACGCGGAATGGCTTTGGATGACAATTTCCAACGTTTGTGCCGTAACGCTCTTCACGATGCCTTCATGTTCTATTTCTTCCTTCGTTCTCATATAATTTCCGAAAACTTCGGCAAAGATAATAGGAAGAGATGAAAACGAAAAACAAATTTCCGGAAAAATATAGCGGTCAAATCAAGGAAATATCCCCCTCTTTCATTCTATAGGGGACTTGTTACCTGCTTGCGCCTTTGTCCAGCCACTACCCACAGCCGTCCGCTCAGCGAAGGCGTAAGAAGATTGTACCAAACTTATTGCCTGAGTTGGATCTGATATTTTGGGGATAACTATGTTTACAAATGGAATGGCTTGGGCGGCATGGATTTATGACGCGACTTCCAAACCTTGCAGGCTTTACCAGCGGCAATGTATATTACATAGGAACGCATCCGGTAATTCGGGAATTGCGCATTGATGGCATGGGCATAGCCCTCCACTTGCTCCACATCCTCCGCCCGGGGGGCTTCCAATGCCTCCACTGTGGCGGCTTCCCCTGCCTTGAAATACTTGACCTCTACCACACGGCAGTCGTTGTGGAAGTCCGTGCCCGGTATGCCTGTCAGCACCAAGTCTGCCCGTCCGGATGGCAGGTTCAACTCCAAAGCAAAGGTATAACACTGGCTCAAGTAACGGCTCATCAGTTCATAGGAAGAACAGCGGATAAAATTCTCGTTAATCTTGTCAAACACCTGTGCAGGGAACAGCTTCAAATATTGCTCGAAATAGTTCTCTACCAAAGGCTCGAAACGGCGGTCTTGCGTGAAACGTTGGTAAGCACGGGCATAACGGCGGGCGTCATCAACCACTCCGTGCAGGTTGTTGTAATAGTCCATGTAAATGCTCCGCATCGTCAGGTTTGGCAACCGCATCGTGTAAGCATCTGCCAGAGTCGTCATTCCCAAATAGTAAAGGCTTACGGGATAGAACTGCTTTTCAAAGAATTTCCGCTTGTTGAACTTGCTCCGCAAATCAGACTGGGAATAAATCAACTCGTCATCTACCACCAAGGCATCCAGCATTTCCTGTGCGTTCTCCAAAGTGACGGTCAGGCGGCGAAGCCAGCCAATATCTGTGCGGAGGTTCTCGTCCACCAGTTCAACGGGGATTTCACCTTTCAACTCTGCAAAGTTCTTAAAAAAGTAGGTCAGGATGGTGGAATTAAACAACGGCTTTGCATTTGGCAAGAAGCGATAACCGTCGTAATTTGTAAGTATCAGGTTCCAAATCTCTTCAAATGAACTGTCTTTCTTGTCATACTTTTGCATCACATATCGCAAATATTCTGAAGCCTCTTCGTGGTCAAAGCCCAGCATACTGACAAATTCCGGCTTCAGAGTCAGGATCTCGGCGATATTGTAGCCGCTTGTCAAATCATCCATCGTCACAGGCAATACGCCCATACAAAAACACGTGCGGATTGCCCCCTCGCCAATGCCTCCCTTGATTATCTTGAAGAAAGTGCGTAAGAAGCTGCCTCCGGTTGTTACCTTTTCATACAAGGTATCATTGAACGATGTCAGCAATTGGTTTGTAAAGTTGTCATACTCGTCAATAAGAATGTATAAAGCAGGCAAATCCCTGCCTCCCACACGATTCACGATTTCGGAAAGCATCTTCGACGCATTCCGTTCGTCGCTGAAAATAAAGCCCTCAAAATAACGGGCATAACGGTGCGGGCTATCTATGTATTCTTTCAAGATAGGACACAACAAGTCATTGAAATTCTTTTCCAACCCCTGAAGATTATCCGCCAATACCAATTTGGAAAAGTCAAAACGCAACACCATGTATTGGTTTTGTTCACCTGTGGGATGCAGTCCGATATAGGTATCTCCAAACAGGCGTTCAAACCGTTCCGCTGCATTCACGTCATAGTAATAAGCCAGCGTGGACATAAAAAGACTCTTTCCAAACCGTCGGGGACGAAGGAATACGGGAGCTTTATATTGCTCTAAAAGAGAGATATATTGTGTTTTATCCACATAATAGTATCCCCGTTCACGCAATTCGGCAAAGTCTGCAATTGCATAAGGTATGGTTAATCTTGCTTGTTTCATGGCATTTCGTTTTTTTCATTTCAACATACAAAGCTAAGCATTATTCTCCAGAATCGCAAAGGAAGAATAGATCGCAGCGCAGATTAAACTTACCAATGCAATTTTTTCCTGCAAAAAGTGCCTGTAAAGTTATTTATAGCCTTACAAGCACTTTAGAGTTTAGCGGCTTGATGATTTGTTGCTATTTTGTTTTTGCGAGATATTCGTCAATGGCTTTTTCCAGTGCGCCGGGTTGGTAAAAGCCGGTGTCGATGATTGTGCCGTCTCCGGCAATCAGGATTTTGTGTGGAATGCCGTTGATTGCATACTTTTGAGCTATTGGATCTTTCCAGCCCAAAAGATTGCTGCCGTCCGTCCATGGGATATTTTCTTCTTTGTAGGCTTTTTCCCAAGCGGCCTTATCTTCGTCTAAAGAGACAGAAAGAAATTCTACGCCTTTGGCTTTGCAAGCCGGATAAATATCAACCAAGTGCGGCATGGTGGCGCGGCAAGCTCCGCACCAAGATGCCCAAAAGTCAATAAATACCAACTTGTTTTCTTTCAATACATCATATAAGCGGACTAGTTTTCCGTTATGGTCTAGCATTGTAAAGTCGGCACATTTTTGACCGGGCTGGTTCAATCGCGAATATTTCACGAAATCCATTTTCTTTTGCCATTCTTCTGATTGTTGCACTTCCGGCGTAAACTTTTTAAGTTCCGCTTCTAATTCATCGAGTGTCAAAAAGTTCTGGACATAGACATTAAGCACCCATATAAATGCTTTGTCATTCCGGTTTTCATTAATGGCTTTGCGTGCAAACGCCAGTTTGTCTTCCCGCAGTTTGGCAAGGTGCTGATAGACGCTATCCTTGTAATGCTGCGAGTAGTCGTTTTTCTTGAAAACTACATCCATGTATTCCCTTTCTTGTGTCTCAATCTTTTTCATGTCTTTGCGGAATACCTCAAATCGGGATTGAGCAAAACTGTTTGCAAATCCAAATACTAAAATAATAGTAATTAAAATTTGTTTCATCTTCAAATTTAGAGTATTGTTCGATTATTCTTTTTCTTCTTCTATAATAACAAAATCATGCTTGGCTTCCCATCTTTGTGTAAAATCATAGATAAGAAGTTTGAGAACACATCGTCTGCCTGCACTGTTTTTATAAGCAATGACCGCACTGGTTGTGTTTGTTGGAAATTCTAATACATCAACGCCTTGACTAAAATCTAATTGGTTAATGGTATTGTCATTAATATCGGAAAAATCCATTGGACATTCAATAAATGTTGTAGTCAACATGCTGTCTCGTTCGTATTCTATGCCTGTTCCTTCTAATTTTGTATCCATATATTCTATGGCTTTTTCTGAAGTTGGATTTATAAAGTAGCATTTTTGAGTTTCTTTGTCCCAATAGCACAAAAAGTCGATTTTTTTTGCGTTTTTAATAAAGGTACTGTCATCACTCTTATAAGCTCTATTAGCTTCGCAACCATAGAAATACCCGCTGGTATGGGTGAATTGACCTCGTGTTTGAATGTTCCCAACTTTAAAGCAAGAGGTTACTGTGCCGGTTTTCCCTTCTGTATTGGATACTTGGAAAGTCATGCTCAATACATCGCCAACCATTGAGTTATCTTTAGGCACTGCGAATGGATAAAATACCATGACGGTGTTTATCGGACGGGAAAAATAGCCATGCTCATCTAAATATAGTGTGTCTTTTGTTAAATCAACCATAGCAAAACTAGCATCGCTTGGCATGACGTCGAAGTCAAAACTTTTATCAATGATTTCTACTTTTTCCAAGCTGCCTACATTGGTTGATGCCAAAAACTTGAATTGAATCGTGTCACCAGGCAAAGGTCTTACTGTGTCTGCCGACTCCATGATGATCACATGCACGTCATCGGAAGGGGCTAATTGATTATCAATGGAGCATGCTCCAAACAATAAAGCAGCAGAGGTTATTGTAAATAGAATATTCTTCATAACTTATTATATTAAAGAGGTTTTTGTTCAATCTTTGAATTTGTGTTCATTTCGTCATCAGGAATGGGAATAACCAATTGGTCTTCATTGCTGTAATTGGTGTTCAATTCAAATATAAATCGTGAACCGTTGATTTTCATGCGAACTGCAAGATAATACAACGCTCCGTTTTCCATGCCGATTTCCCGCACATATTCTTGGAAAATCAAACGAAGCAAAGAATTTTCGTCAGGGTAATCTTCTGCTTTTAGTTCTGTGTTTTTAGAACGGCGTCGCAAAACATTTAATTCCTCTATGACATCTTTAGTCGCAGCTCCGGTATAAGCCATTGCTTCTGCCCGTATCAAATGCATTTGTGCAAGACGCATGTAATACATTGGGCAGTTTCCATCTGATTTGTAATGCTTTGTCCAAATCAATTCTTTTTCCAATTTTACACCCCCTTTGTCTATTTCCATGGAGTCGAGCGTTGCTTTGTATCGCTTGTCTTCTTCCGAGAAAAATTCAAAGAATTTGTCTGAGGGTGCATACAATCCTTGTCCGAAATATTTTAGCATATTGCCAGAGTTATCGCCGGCTTCTGGGAGTGTCGTAAGTGTTCGGGTGAATAGCAGTTCTTTGGAGTCATACCCCTTTTCAAAGACACCGGCAAAGGTAGTATCCATTTCAAATTCCGAGCTGTTCAAAACTTCGCCTGCCAGGCGGATGGCTTCTTCATAGTCTCCTTCTGCGCCTCGGTTCATCAGCATGTCAGCTTTGAAGGCTTTGGCGGTTGTGGAGCAAGCATGCAGGTTGTCGATAAATTCTGATCCATAAGTAATGGCATAGTCGTAGTCTTCCAAAATCAAGCGGTAGCTTTCTGCTACTGTAGAGCGGGGCATGTTATTATTGGAGATTGTAGAAGGTTCCATGCGCATCAAAGCCCCTAATTCGCTGTTGGTGTCGAAGAAATAGCCGTAACGTTTCAAGATCAAGCTATGGGCAAAGGCGCGCATGAATTTGGCTTCTGCCAGCATTTCTGTCTGCCGTCCCTCTCCGAATGCGCTTTCCGGCAATTGTTCTACGTAATAGATGAAGTTATTGGCAGCATTAATCATTTGGAATGCCGTCCTCCAAGGGTCGGAAGCAATAGAGCTTTCAATGGTGACTTGCCCTAAAAGTAGCATTTCGTCTTCTGTCATGCTGTGGCCACCAGTTAGCAACCCTGTCCGATATTCATCGTAGACAATGTATTTTGCATCAAACGGTCCATAGCCATCCAAGTAAGAATACACGCCGTTTAGGGCAGTTTCTGCCGATGACTCATTGGTTATCGCATTGTCTCCAACTAAATTATGAGGGGGCACTTCATTCTCGAACATGTCTTCGCATCCCCATAGTCCAATGATGGACATAAAAATCAATGTCTTGATATATAGTTTTTTCATAGTCATTGTATTTGTTATTTAATTGTTAAATTAATGCCGAAATTGAATGTGCGAGTAGACGGATAAATATCTGAATCTTGCGATGCCCCTGAAATCACATTGGAACTCCATGATTCAGGAGAAGGACCGGGGTATGACGTGAAAGTAAACAGATCGTTAGCCGATACAAATATGCTAACCTTATTGAACACTTTAGTGCGTTCAAGCCATCGTTGAGGAAGGTTGTAGGTCAAATTGACATTGGAGATCTTTAAGTAGGAAGCATCGAATACCACAAAATCGGTAAAATAATTAGCATAGAAATCCAATCGGACACTTGGAAAATCATTGGTCGGATTTTCAGGTGTCCAACGGTTCAACGCAAAATCCAGTACATTGTTAGGTTGCGAAGCACTAAAATTGAATTGCTTGGAATAAGCACTCCATATTTTCTGTGCCCCATAGCTATAAGTTGCTTGTAGGCTGAAAGTAAGTCCCTTCCAAGAAAGGCGGGTGTTGAATCCTCCTTCAAAATCTGGGCGTGAACATCCTAGTATGACCATATCTTCATAAGCGCCGCTGGTAACATTTACACGCCCGTCTCCTGTTTGGTCTACTAATTTTAAGTCTCCGGGAGCTGTAATTCGGTAGTCGTATTGTTCTTGATAGCGGTAATCCGGATTTAATGATTCATAATAATCTACTTCTTCTTGGGTTTGGAATACACCGTCGGTTTCAAAGCCGTAAATCAATCCCAACGATTCTCCTTCTTTAATAACCGTATTGCTTAACCAAGTTGCTCCGGGCGTAGAAACCATGTCAGCATCGAGATTGGTGATTTTGTTGATATTCTTGTTGATATTGAATCCGAATGACCAGTTCCAATTGTTTTTTCGGATGATTTGGGCATTAATGTCAAATTCAACGCCTTTGTTTTCGATATTGGCAAAGTTGACTCGTGTGGAGTACATGCCCGTGCTTGGTGCCATTGTGTAAGAATATAGCAGGCCGTCGGTCTTTTTCAGGTAGAATCCTAGCGTTCCGCTGAGCCGTTGACCTTTCAAAAAACCATAGTCTAATCCTAAGTCCCATTGCACGGTAGATTCCCATTTTAATTCGTCATTGCCTATTTGGTCTGGCACGACTGCCGGTTTTCCATTATATTCAGAATTGGTAAACATGGTGCGCCATCCGTATTCGCCGACCCATCCGTTGCCGGTTTTTCCCCACCCGGCACGCAGTTTCAGATAAGGCAGCCATGTAGCTTTTTTCAAGAACTTTTCGTCTGAAATCACCCAGCCTAAGGCAACGGCAGGGAAAATACCCCAACGGTTGTCAGGTGAAAAGCGGGAGGAACCATCCGCACGGATGGAAGCTGTCAGCAAATAGCGGTCTTTAAAGCGGTAATCAGCACGTCCTACAAAAGAAAGCATCACGGAACCCGTGGCATCTCCAGTTAATCTATTATAAGAATCAGACATATTTACCCCTTGCCAGATAGCATTTTGTATGTCATCGTCAGGGAAATCGACCATGGAAAAAGTATAATAATCATTGTCGTCATTCGTATAAGTCATAGCTCCTACTGCAGTTAAGCGATGGTCTTCTTTGAACGCGCCATTATAAGTCAATCGGGCTTCAAATTCCCTGTTGGTTGTATTACGATGAGTTTTTTCGCCTTTCCCTTGTTGCCCGCCCCAATAGTCGCTGCCTTCATAAGTGCGGCTGGAAGCATATTTATAGCTTTCCGACTTGCGCATATTATGTGTATATTGCGTGAACAATTTCAATTCCGGTAAAATCTTAAACTCCAAATTGGCAGTCATGCGGAGATTGTTGGAATTGTCTGTTGTTGTGTTTTCCATGGTTTCGATGATGGGATTTTCCACATAATAGATCTGTCCATATGATTCATATTGGTGCAGATAAGGGGTGCCGTCATCATTATAGGCTTTCAAGTCCGGACGGGCGCTTGCGGCATCGGAAAGCATCATGCCGCTTCTTACTTGTTCGGAAATAGTTCCAGAAACTTTAAGGTTTGCTTTTAACCAAGGTTTTACGTCTGTGTTAAATCCTAAGTCATAAGTATAGCGTTTAAAACCGCTGGCTTTTACCTCGCCTTTCTCATTGGCATAACTGAAAGAAGCATTATAACCGATGTTGGCACCTCCGCCTCGCAAGGCAACTCGGTGTTGCTGGGTACTACCGTTCCGAAGAATATATTTCATCCAAGGTGTATCTGCTTCTCCCCAGAAATCAGGTTCTGCGAATTTTTTGTATGCCGAATATTCGGTAATGTCGTCATATCCGTTGATTCTTGCCGTATTTCTGGCTGCTTCCATAACCAGCATTTTGAATTCGTCCACAGTTAAAGTATTGATTGGTTCGGTCAAACTTTCAAAACTTGTACTGTAGTCATACGTAATAGTGGGTGCTTGCATCCGCTGTCCGCCTTTGGTAGTAATCATGATGACGCCGCCTGCTGCGCGTGAACCGTAAATGGCAGCAGAAGAAGCACCTTTCAATACATCGATGCTTTTGATGTCTCCGGGGTTCAATTCGTTGATGTCAAAATCGCTGGGCATTGGCACATCGTCTACCACAATCAGTGGAGATACATTGCTTAAAGAGGATACGCCACGGATTTCCAAACGTGCCGGGTCGCCCGGTGCGCCTGAACCAGACAAAATGCTTAAGCCTGGTACTTGTCCTTGCAGCATATCTGCAACGTTGGTTGCCACAGATTCTTCCAATATTTGAGAATCAAAACGTGCCACAGAACCGGTCAAATCCTTTTTCGTAGAAGTACCGTAACCAATAACAATTGCTTCTTCCAAATCACTGGCTTCCTCCTCCAATGTGACTTTGACTTCTGTCTCGTTGGTGATTGCACGGGTCTCAGTTTTCATGCCGACCATGGAGAACAGCAATATGATTGGTTTGTTGTCGGGAATCCTAAGGCTGAAATTTCCGGCATTATCGGTCGATACGCCGATTGTTGTGCCTTGGATGAGCACCGTGACCCCCGGAAGCGGATTCCCTTCTACATCCGATACGTTGCCTTTGACAACGCGTTCTTGGACGCTTTGCGGCAGGGTGTTAGCCTTTCCTCTCGTAATCACAATGTAATCGTTTTCAAAGCGGAAAGTCATCCCCATGCCTTGCAGCACTTCTCCGAGCACGTCCTCCACCGTCGCGTCTTCAAAGTTGGCGGTTACTTTCCCGTTGAGTTGTAGTTGGTCATCGCTATAGACCAGCACATGGTTCGTTTGGCGTTGAATTTCTTCAAACACCTTCTTCAACTTCGTTTCGCCCAGCTGCATGCTTACGCGTTGCTGCGCTAAAGTTGTCGCTGATAGCGACATGGCGAAACACACTGAAAACAAAAATGTCAGCTTCATAATTCTAAACGCTTTTTTTTGTTTTTGGGGCAGCCATTTGTGCCCCGGATTCCATTCTTTTTTCATACATTTGTTGAATTAAAATTGATACTAAAATCCCGCTTCCAACGGGTGCGGCACGCGCTTCCAACACGTGCCGTTTTATCTTTTAATAAATCACTACAGTGTTGTCTTTCAAATTCAATTGTACTTCCGTGGTCTCACGGATAAGCGACAGGATGT
Organism: uncultured Odoribacter sp.; assembly: GCA_944321145.1. Taxonomy (GTDB): domain Bacteria; phylum Bacteroidota; class Bacteroidia; order Bacteroidales; family Marinifilaceae; genus Odoribacter. The sequence continues at coordinate 63,634 of CALUKF010000009.1, forward strand.
AAGGCAGTTCCTCGTATTTCTTAAACCGTCCCGAAAAGCGGATGCCTTTCAGTTCCTCGGACATAAATACAAATTCTGCATCATACCACCGTGCCAGCTTTTGCGCCACTTCTTCCAGCGGCGTCCCGTCAAACACCAACGTCCCGGAGATCCAAGCCGTATAAGGCTCAATGTTCACTTCCTGCACACTGCCTTCGTGTTTTTCTTTGTCATATGCATATTGTTGGCGGGGGAGAAGTTCCGACGTGCCCGCTTCCGAACGGACGCTCACTTTCCCGTGCACCAGCGTCACTTTGCTTTGCCGTTCCTCTTGGTAGGCTGAAACGTTAAACCCCGTACCCAACACATTCACATCCAGCGTTGAAGTCTCCACCACGAAAGGGCGGGCACTGTCCCTTGCCACCTCAAAATACCCCTCGCCCTCTAAAAATACTTGCCTTCTCTCTCCTGTAAACGCCACCGGGTACACCAGCCTTGAATCCGCATTCAATACAACCAAGGTATTATCTGCCAGCTTTAAACGATATTCACTTCCACGCGGCACACGCAATTCGTTATACACAGGTATCGTGTCCCCCTTTGCATCCGTGCGGCTATAAGTCAGTAACGCGCTGTCGTTCTGGATGACTGCCCCCTGTTCATTAAAATCCCCTCTGCCGTTTCCGTCGAGCGTAATTCGCTCCCCATTAGACAATATCAGCTGCACCCCATGGGCAGCCGGCTTGTTTTCAGCCAATTGTGGCGTGGCAGCATCTTCTCTCCCTAACAGAAAGAAAAGCGTAGCCCCGACGGCAAGCAACAACGATGCCGCCCATCCGACCCTCCGGAGCGGCAACCGCCTCCTTTTCCGATGCCCTTGTACGATGTTTGCCCAAGCCTTTTCAATGTCAATCGCTTGCCACGTGCCGGCATATTTCCCGTATTGCCATGTCCGTGCCATCTGCTCGAAAGCCTGCCTTGCCTCTTTGCCGTCGGCAAAAATTGCCTGCAACCGGCTGCATTCCTCTGCCGTCGCTTCTCCCTGCAAATAGCGGTAGACCAAATCTTGTATTTCTTCCGATAAATCCATACCTAAAACTCTTTTTCTATAGGTAGGACTAAATAAAAATCAAAACGGGTGACTGCATTGCCCGTTTTTTTTGAAAAAAATGTAGAGCAGCAACTCCCGTTCGTCTTTCAAATCCTCGCGAATCTGCTTCATCCCCTTCTTCAACAGTGTTTTAACCGTGTTGATGGAAATGCCCAACCGGTCGGCTGTTTCTTGGTATTTCATGTCCTGCATCAGGATGCAATCCACCACGGCGGCAGTTTGCTGCGGCAATTGGGCAATGGCTTCATTGACCCGCTCCACAATTTTGCTGTTCATCTCCTCGGCAGCCACGAGGGGAATGTCCACGTCCGTCAATTGCACCTTCTGGATTTGGGCGGCTTTGCTGTGCAATTGCGTGTAGCAGGAGTTTCGGATGGAGACAAACAGGTAAGATTTCAGCGACTCTTCCGACGCCTTCTCTAAATAATCCTCCTCCCATAGGCGGATAAAAAACTCCTGCACAATGTCTTCAGCCACAGGCAACGAACCGGTTTGTTCATGGGCATACACCACCATTTGCCGGTAATATTGGTCGAAGAGCATCCGCAAGCCCTTTTCCCGGTCGGCCTTGAAAGTCTGCAATATCTCCCTGTCCGTCGCCATGGCTGCCGTCCCTCTACTTTTTCCGCATGAATATCTGTATGGGCACGCCCTTGAAATCCCAGTTTTCGCGTATCTTGTTTTCCAAAAAACGCTTATAAGGTTCCTTTACATACTGTGGCAGGTTGCAGTAGAAAGCAAACGACGGCGCGTGTGTAGGCAACTGCGTCACGTATTTGATTTTGATAAACTTACCCTTGGTGCTGGGAGGCGGATAAGCCTCAATGGCTTCAAGCATCACGCGGTTCAGCTCCGAAGTCTTCAACTTTTGCAGCCGGTTCTGGTACACCTTCAGGGCGGTTTCCAATGCCTTCAGCAGCCGTTGCTTTGTCAGTGCCGAGGCAAAAATAATGTCCACGTCCTTGAACGGCGCGATTTTCTCGCGTATGCTCTTCTCATACTCTTGCAGCGTCCGATTGTCCTTTTCAATCAAGTCCCACTTGTTCACGACGATGACCACGCCCTTTTGGTTGCGCTCGATGAGGTGGAAAATGTTCAAATCCTGCGCCTCCATCCCCCGTGTCGCGTCCAGCAGCAACAGGCACACGTCCGAATCCTCAATCGCACGGATGGAACGCATCACCGAATAAAACTCCACATCCTCGTTCACCTTCGCCTTCTTGCGCACCCCCGCCGTGTCCACTAGCACAAAGTCATATCCGAACTGCGTGTACCGCGTGTTCAGCGCGTCGCGTGTCGTCCCTGCAATGTCGGTCACAATATTGCGCTCCACGCCTAGCAGCGCGTTGATGGTCGACGACTTGCCTACATTCGGGCGTCCCACCACCGTGATTCTCGGCAAATGGTCCGTGTCCTCCACCGCTTCGTTCCGGAAATGGCTTACCACCTTGTCCAGCAAATCACCCGTCCCCGAGCCGCTCATCGACGACACGCTGAACACCTCTTCCCCGATGCCCAGCCGGTAAAACTCCTGCGCGTCGTACAGCAACTCGTGGTTGTCCACCTTGTTTGCCACCACATACACCGGCTTCTTCACATTCCTCAACAGGCGCGCGAAATTCTCGTCCAAATCCGTGATGCCCGTCTCCGCGTCCACCATGAAGAGAATCACATCCGCCTCGTCTATCGCCAGCAACACCTGCTTGTTGATTTCCTCCTCAAACACGTCATCGCTGTTGCACACATATCCCCCCGTGTCAATCACCGAAAATTCCTTTCCGTTCCACTCCGACTTCCCGTAATTCCGGTCGCGTGTCACCCCGCTCTCCTCGTTCACGATAGCCCGCCGCTTCCCGATCAGCCGGTTGAAAAGCGTCGATTTTCCTACATTCGGTCTCCCTACGATTGCTACAATATTGCTCATATCCTATTTTTATTTATTTGCATACCCGAAATTCTTCAACTCATTGTCCTTATTCCTCCAATCCTTCAACACCTTCACATACAGGCTCAGGAACACCTTCTTCCCGAAAAACGCCTCAATGTCCGCCCGTGCCTCCGTGCCCACCTTCTTCAGTGCCTCGCCGCCCTTCCCGATGAGGATGCCCTTCTGCGACGTGCGCTCCACATAAATCACTGCCATAATATTAATGCGCTTCCCTTCCTCCTTGAACTCCTCCACCTCCACTTCCACAGAATAAGGGATTTCTTTCTCATAATTCTTCAGAATCTTCTCACGGATAATCTCATTCACAAAAAAACGCGCCGGCAGGTCTGTCAGGTCGTCCTTCGCGAAATACGGCTCCCCTTCCGGCAGCAACTCCACAATCCGCCGGAACAGGTTATCCACATTGAAATTCTCCGTTGCCGACAGCGGGAAAATCTCCGCCCTCGGAATCAGCCCCTTCCACATGTCGCACAACTCCTCCAGCCGCTTCTGGTCGCACAAGTCAATCTTGTTCACCACCAGCAGCACCGGAGCTGCCGACCGGTTCACCTTCTCGATGAAATCCCCGTTCTTCTCCACCTTCTCCACCACGTCCGTCACATACAGGATGATGTCCGCATCCACCAGCGCCGACTTCGAGAACTCCAACATATACTCCTGCATCCGGTAGCTCGGCTTCACCACCCCCGGCGTGTCCGAGAACACAATCTGGTAATCCTCCGTATTCACAATCCCTTTAATCCGGTGGCGCGTCGTCTGCGACTTCGACGTGATAATCGAAATCTTCTCCCCGACCAGGCGGTTCATCAGCGTCGACTTCCCCACATTCGGATTCCCTACAATATTCACAAAACCTGCTTTATGCATAATCTCAATTTTTATTGCCGCAAAGATAACGCTTTTTGCCGAAATCTTCTTACATTTGCACATTCTGTCAAGATATAAAACGAATTTTACCTATGTGGACAAGTGATATTTTCAAAAAAGAAGTGGCATTGCACGCCATTCTTTATATTGCGCAACATGTGGAGCGCAAAGACATTCATAAAATCTGCAAAATACTCTACTTTGCAGATAGGGAACACCTGTCCCGATATGGCAGAAGCATCACCGGGGATACATACATTGCCATGGCTTTCGGTCCCGTGCCTTCCAAAGTTGACGACATATTCAAGGCTGTGCGGGGGGATAGTTATTTTTCAGATGTTGCCGGTGATTTGAAAGAATATTTTGAATTCACCAACCGCTTCATCATAAAGCCTAAACGGGAAGCGGATTTGGATTACCTTTCCGAGAGCGACCTCGAATGCCTTGACCACGCAATTGCTACCTGCAAAGACAAAGATTTCGGCGAACTGACCAACCTCTCCCACGACTTGGCATGGCAAAACACTCAGCGCGACAGGGCAATGTCCGTCAAAGACATACTTCGTGAAGCAGGCGATGACGAAGAGTATGTGAATTATATCGCTGGAAAATTGAAAACGGAGACCTCCTTCCACCATGGACTTGCCAATCAATCTCATTGAAAGCCGCATCACACGGGGCGCCATCCTTCATTCAGAAATGTTTGAAGAAATAGACCACGGCAAATTCTTTGTCATTGTCGGAATTTCAGGCGATAGCGTAGCAGGCTTCTTTTTTATCAACTCAAACATCCATCCGAGCCTCTACCGCAAACCCGAGCAATTGGCGTTGCAATACCCCATGCGCCAAGCGGACTACCCTTTCCTGCGTTACGACTCATTCCTGTGCGCCACCAACATCATTACCCGTAAGCGGAGCGATTTGGCAAAAAGCATCCAAAGCGGCATTTCCCAAATCATTGGCGCCCTCAGACCGGAGCATACCGAAGAAATCCTGGATGCCGTGCGCAATTCGCGCCTCTTCAGCAAACACGAAAAAGAGCAATTTTTTTATTTTGAATAAAAAACAAGGCTGTGTCAAAATGCTTATCATACTCCCTCCCCCCTTCGGGGTACTCCCCCTGTCTCAGGGGGAGAGTTTGAAATGTCTGGTATTCAAACTCCTCCCCTAAGCTAGGGGAGGTGGCTGCGAAGCAGACGGAGGAGTATGATAAGCATTTTGACACAGCCCCACGACTGTTTTTAGTATTTTGTTTTAGAAATAATAGTTGAACCCAATGGTAGCTCCCATGTTCAGATTTAAACCGAAACTTTTAGTTTTTTCTTTATTGTCACCTACTTTTGTAGAAGCCATGGAATATTCTAAACTGCCTGCACTGAAAAGCATACCGATTTTTTCACAAGGTTTAAATTCAAAACTCAGTACTGATAAGCCAATATTAATTGCTGAAATATTGGATTCAGAGTTTGTGCCACCACCCTCTTCGCTTTTATATTTTCCAAAGCCAAAGCCGACATAAAATCGTGGCGTATAATAAAATTTGCTGCTTAATTCCAGGTGATAGCCTACATGTGGCTCAAGCATGAACAAGCCCGTTTTGTTGAATAATTCATCACCGTCATCTCCATTGCCGTTGGGACTTTTTAGCAGGCTATATCCAATGCCAAGTCCGGCAGAAAAATTGTCGTCAAAGAAATAACGGATTTCTGGCATGAGTTGGAAACTTCTATCTCCTTTTTCTTTTATAGAAGTTGACCCTACTTTTGTTTTGTTACTTGTTGTTTGGAAACCGAATGTTCCAGATACAACTACATCACCCTTTTGTTGGGCAAACAATGAGGTAGTGAATACTACCGCTACAGCTAATAATAAAAGTTTTTTCATAACATATGAATTTTAGTTATACGGCAAATGTACAGCTTTGTTTTTAGATTGCAAAGGAAAATGAAGGATAATTTTTGACATAATGCGGATATTGTTTCAATTTAAGTAGGTTATGTTCTCATGTTTTTTATGCCCGTCCCCCCAACATCCCCTCCCTTTTTTCGTTCATCGTTCATCGTTCATCCCTCGTCCTTTTAGGCAGCGTTTCCCTCCCCTCGGACTGCGAACGATGAGACAGTTATCTTTTTGTAACGAATCATATACTATTTTTAGACGTATATGACTCGTAAGTGAATCGGAGATGACTCGTAGATGATAGTCGTAAGGGAGGGGGAAAGGTGCTGAACATGAGGGAGAACGGAGGGATGCCGGAAAATGGGTGAAAAATGGGCTGTGGGACGGCGTGAGGCGTTAAGATTTGCTAATTAAGAAACTGTTAATATCCCTTTGGCAAGCATATTGCATTTCTGTTTGTCGTAATGAGTAATGAATAACGAACATGAAAAATTTAAGAGATATGAAAGGTATGAAGTATATCGCACCCTTGGCTTTCGGGCTGGCAGGCGGCTTGATTGCGGTGGCAGGCACGGGCTTGCTGGGGGGCGGAAAAGAGGAGCCTGTGATGGAACATGCGGTGATTGGCCCCGGGACGGTGCGCCCGGTGGTGCACGACGTGGCGGCTGACAGCCGTACGGGCGCGGCCGGCAGCGTGGATTTGCGCGAGGCTGCCAGAAAGACAGTGCCGGCGGTGGTGAACGTGAATCCCGTGCAGATGGGGCGCGTGTATTACGGCAATCCGCTGGATTTCTGGTTTGGCGTGCGGAGGGGGCAGATTCGCGAGGAGCCGATTGACGTGGGCGTGGGTTCGGGCGTGATTATCACGGAGGACGGGTATATCATCACGAACAACCATGTGATTGAGAAGGCGGACAAGATTATGGTGACGCTGAACGACAAGCGGAAGTTTGAGGCGAAGTTGATTGGCACAGACCCGAATACGGATATTGCGCTGCTGAAGATTGACGCCGAGGGGTTGCAGCCTATCGAGTACGGGAATTCGGACGATGTGGTGCTCGGCGAGTGGGTGTTGGCAGTCGGGAATCCTTATAACCTGACGTCTACGGTGACGGCGGGCATTATCAGCGCGAAGGCGCGTGCGTTGGGCAATGAGATGAACCTGGAGTCGTTCCTGCAGACGGATGCGGCGGTGAATCCGGGCAACAGCGGCGGCGCGCTGGTGAACGCACGGGGCGAGTTGGTTGGCATCAATACTGCCATTTCGTCGCCGACGGGGAGTTATTCGGGGTATTCGTTTGCGGTGCCGGTGAATGTGGCGCGCAAGGTGGTGAGCGATTTGAAGGAGTTCGGGAAGGTGCAGCGCGCCGTGATTGGCATCGGCATGCGGGAGTTGACGCCTGAGCTGGCGAAGAAGTGGGGCGTGGAGGCGACTTCGGGGATTTATGTGGCGCAGGTGATGGACGGCGGCGCGGCGTTGAAAGCGGGGCTGAAGGAGGGGGACGTGATTCAGAAAATCAACGGTTATGCCGTGGAGACGACGCCGCAGTTGCAGGAGCAGCTGGCGAAGTATGCGCCGGGCGACGAGGTGGAGGTGGCGTATAACCGCGACGGGAAGGTGCAGGCGGTGAAGGTGACATTGCAGAACACGTTTGGCGACGTGGCGGTGACGACGGACGACGGAATTTTGGGCGCACGGGTGGTTCCGCTGACGAAAAAGGAGCAATACCAGTATCGCTTGAGCTACGGCGTGAAGATTTCGGCGTTAAAGAATGGTAAATTCAAGGCTGCAGGATTGACGGAAGGTTATATTATTGTTAAAATCAACAATACGCTGATTCACGACGAGGCGGACTTGGAGCGGGCAGTGAAATCTGCGGGAAACGGCGGTGTGTTTGTGACTGCCGTGAGTCCGAGGGGGCGCGTGGAGTATTTTGCGTTCTCGTTGGTGAACTAAATGATGTTAATCTATGCAAGAGAGGTGAAAATAGCACCTGTAGAAATGAATAAAAAAGCGTACCTTTGCGGTACGTTTGCAGTGGAATAATTAGACAGTATGAGACAATTAAAGATAACAAAATCGATTACCAACCGCGAGAGCGCCTCTTTGGATAAGTATCTGCAGGAGATAGGAAAAGAGGATTTGATTACCGTAGAGGAAGAGGTGGAGCTTGCTCAACGGATTCGCAAGGGTGATCAGAAGGCATTGGAGAAATTGACGCGGGCGAACCTCCGTTTTGTCGTTTCGGTGGCAAAACAGTACCAGAACCAGGGGTTGAGCCTGCCCGACTTGATAAATGAAGGCAATTTGGGGTTGATTAAGGCTGCCGAGAAGTTTGACGAGACGCGCGGTTTTAAGTTTATTTCTTACGCCGTGTGGTGGATTCGCCAGTCTATCCTGCAGGCTTTGGCAGAGCAGGCGCGCATTGTGCGTTTGCCGCTGAACCAGGTGGGGTCGTTGAATAAAATCAACAAGGCGTATGCCCGTTTCGAGCAGGAGCACGAGCGCCGTCCTTCTCCCGAGGAGCTGGCGGAGGTGCTGGATATTCCGGCAGAGAAGATTGCCGACACGCTCCGGGTGTCCGGGCGCCACATTTCGGTGGATGCGCCGTTTGTGGAAGGCGAGGACAACAGTTTGCTGGATGTGCTCGTGAATGACGATTCGCCCGTGGCAGACAAGACGTTGATGGCTGAGTCGCTGTCGACGGAGGTGGAGCGTGCGTTGGCTACCCTGACGGAGCGTGAACGCGACATTATCAAGTTGTTTTTCGGCATCGGCTGCCAGGAGATGACGCTGGAGGAGATTGGCGAGAAGTTCGGGTTGACGCGCGAGCGTGTGCGCCAAATCAAGGAGAAGGCGATTCGCCGCCTGCGCCACTCTTCGCGAAGCAAATTGTTGAAGTCTTATTTAGGGTGATTAAATAAGTGCGTTGATGAAGGCACCCGGAAGCCCGTGAGGGTTTCCGGGTTTTTTGTTTTGCAGGCAGGCGGTTGGGGCGGAGTTTTGGAGCAAATCCCAGGTTGGGCTTGTGGGAGGGGCGGGGGAGGGGCAATAAAAATTCCCGTAGAAGCCCATTGCTGGTGCTTCTACGGGGTTGCCTGTTTGAGAGAAGCTTTCGCTTCGTGGAGCAGCAGGGTTTCGAACCCTGGTCCAAACACGGAACCTGCGTGCTTTCTACATGCTTAGTCGCTTGTTGGTTTTCGTCGGCAGTCCGGAAAGAGACACCCAAGCTGCCGCTTATCTCCTGAATTTTCGCCCTTTGCCCGGAGAAGGCTCAGGCTATCCTTATATTCATTGCACCCCATTTGCCAGCCGGAATAAGGCGGAACCATCGACGGGATGTTTCGTCCCCGCTCCTTGAGCAGGGATTAAGCCACTTATCTTCTAAAGATCAGGCAGCGAAAGCGTATCTATTTTCGCCAAGTAAAGTTTTGTGTCCGGGATTTACGGGCCGTTTCACTGCTCCCGACATGCTTACACACCTATTCTTCATGCTGTCAAATCCAAGTCTGCCCCTGTGTTTGGTATGTAGGTGCAAAGATATAAAGAAATTTGATACGTGGTGCTGTTGTTATGTATTTTTAAAACATTACTTTGTTTTTTATGACTACCAGCGAAGGCAAGGCTTTGTAGGCGGCTTCGTGGGTAGCGATTTTCGCACACGTGTCGTAGCTCAAAACCAGCAGGCTGTCGTCGGGCGGCAGGGCAATGTCTTCGAGCCGTTGCAAGGGGTGCAGGACGGTCTTGCTGGGGTATTCTTGCTGGACGGCAAGGATTTGCACGACCATCTGGCTGTCGGGGGAGTCGAGGTAGTGCAGGTGTACCACCTTGTCGCCGCTCTCCAGCAGGCGGTTCAGGTAAGTCAGGAGGAAGCTGTCCGGCTCGCCGTTGATGAGCAGCGACAATTCCTCGCTCTCGTGGTAATCGCGGTTGACGAAGACGGCAACCGGGCAGGACACGTGGCGTATCACGTCGTCCACCTTCTTGCGGAACAAGCCGAAGAAGGCAGTCATGGACTTTTCGCCGTCCATCATGAAACGGGGACCCGCACCGAGAAGCAGGATGTCCGGCGCCTCGGCTTTGACGGTGGAAATCATGTCGGGCACGAGGTTGTCGGTGACTTTGTAGCGTTTGTCGATGTTCACGCGGAGTTGTTTGGCTTCCTTTTCCACGGGGATGAAACTTTCCTCCATGAATTGCGCTGCGCTGGTCTGCGTGAAGTCGGTACCCATCGTGTAGTGGGCGGCAATCACCTGGTGGCGGGACAGTTGGCTGCCAAAGAGCAATTGGTAGATGGAGAGCAGCCTGCCGCCGGTTTCCGGACGCCCGAAGAAGAGCATCAATTTCCGTTGCAAAGTCGTCTTTTGCTCTCGTTTCTTGAATACCCATTCCAAGAGGTTGAGCATCGGGGTGGTGGTGAATGTGGTCACCAAAGCCATGATAATGAGGATGACAAAGATGGACGGAGGGAGAATGCCCAGTTCGTAACCGATGTTCAACGCCACAAGTTCCATCAGCCCGCGGGTGGTCATCAGCGTGCCGATGGTGAGGCTGTCCTTCCAGTTTTCGCCCACCAGGCGTGCGGCAATGGAGCATCCCCCCAGCTTCCCGAAGAAGGCAACGGCAATGAGCATCAGGCAGACGCCCCACAGTTCGGGCGTGTTAATCAGCCCGATTTGGGTGCGCAGCCCCGTGAAGGCGAAGAACAGCGGCAGGAAGAATACCAGCGCGACGTCCTCTACTTTTTCCATCATGACTTTACGGAAGCCGAAGTTCGAGGGCATGATGACCCCTGCCATGAAAGCCCCGAAAAGGGCGTGGATGCCGAGCGCTTCGGTGATGGCTGAAGAAATGGTCAGTATCAGGAAGATAAACCCGACGAATGTTTTGTTGATGACCTCTTTGTTGGAGTAGACGTCCCCGATTTTTTTCAGGAAGGGGCGCACGACGGCAAACATGATGACGATGTATGCCAGGGTGAGCAGGATGGTGTACATTGCCCCGCCCAGCGTGCCGGCTTTGGTGATGGCGATGACCACTGCCAGCAGGCACCATGCCGTCACGTCGTCGTTGGCTGCGGAGGCAATGGTGAGGATGCCGATGGGCTTGCGGGTCATGTTCCGTTCCTGGATGATGCGCGCCAGGACGGGAAAGGCCGTGATGCTCATCGAGATGCCGATAAACAGGGAAAACGGCAGGAAAGGCGTTTGGTGGGAGGCATATTCCTCATAAATCCAAAACGATGCGAGGATGCCCAGAAAGAACGACAGCAGGATGCCGCTGTGGCTGATGACGATGGTTTTGTTGAGCCGGCTTTTCAGCGTGCCGAAGTCCACCTCCATGCCGATGACGAACATGAAGAGCACCAGCCCCAGTTGGCTGATGAGTTCCAAGTTGGTCAGGGATTCCGGGCGGAAGATAAAGCCGAAAAATTCGGGGTAGAGCGCACCCAATACCGACGGACCTATGACGATGCCCGCCACGATTTCGCCGATGACTCCCGGCTGCCGCAGCCATTTGAACAGGATGGTGAACACCCGCACGACAAACAGCACGATGATGATTTGGAGCAGCAAGATGGAAAGCGGGTGGTTCAGGTTGTCCTGCAAAATGGAGGTGAACATTTCGAATGCGTTTTCGCCGCTTGCCACTTCCGAAGCCGACACTTGGAAAAGATGCGAGCCTCCCCGGATGGCAGCATAAATCAAACCGCCGAACAGCACGAGTATGATTAGGTAAATCAAATAGTTCTTTTGCTTTTTTTCCATCATGGCGTTTGTTGTTTATCGGTTGGTTGTTGTGTTCCTCTTCTCTTTTCTTGCTACAAAAGTAATACGAATTTCAGACATTTTAAATAGTTTCGCCCATTTTTTTGCTTCCTTTTTTGCCAGCCGCTTCCGGGGCGCAAAAAAGAAAGGGGGCTGCGCCCCCATGCTTTTTTCATACTCCCTCCGTTTGCCTTGCAGCCACCTCCTTTAATATACCTTATATTTGCATCGTGAAAATATAAATGAATAATTAGATGAATATTGGGAAAAGCGAGCGGGAAGTGAACCGT
>CALUKF010000010.1 GCA_944321145.1 uncultured Odoribacter sp.
AAGAAGAATTGAGATGTTACACACGGAAACTGTCGAGGGAAAAACTCTTCAACTCTTGAAGCAGTTGCAACGGGAGGGGGAAATGGCATCCTTTTGCTTGGCAGGAGGAACTGCCCTTGCTTTGTATTTGGGGCATCGAAAGTCTGTTGATTTGGATTTTTTCTCACCTATGCCGTTTGATGTTTCAGTGTTGAGAGGTGTTTTGGAAGTAAAGTATGGTTTTTGTACAGATTTTGTGGCTAAGAATACTTTGCGGGGGCATATTGGAGGGATAAAAGTGGATTGTATAACCCATGCTTATGAACGGTTAGCAGAACCTTATGTGGAGGATGGGATTCGGTTGTATGCTTTGGAGGATATTGTTGCCATGAAATTGTCTGCCATTACGGATAATGGGTCTCGATTAAAGGATTTTATTGATATTGCTTTCCTTTCTACTCGTTTTTCTTTTTATTCTATGTTGAAATGCTATGAGCGCAAGTTTCCGAATTCCAATGTGATTATGCCTTTGAAGGCTGTTGTTTATTTTGCTGATATTGATTTGGGGGAGGATGTAGTTATGCTTGCGGGGAGCTATGTTTGGAAGCACATAGAAAGGCGGCTGATGGATATGACAAGGGAGCAGGACAAGGTGTTTGAGGATTTTCCATTTTAATTTCTGGGGTATTTTATTGGGTGGGGAGATTTTTTGGAGGGGGGAGAGGAGATTTAACGTCCTTTAATAGCCCTTTTTGAGGAGGTGTGTCTATTTACTATTGAGACTGGTGGGAAATGTGCGGCATGGAGGATTGGTAAATTTTAGAGGTATGAGAATGCGAAAAGGATTGTTTGTTTTGTTTGTGCTTCTGGGGGTGCTGGAAGGCATGGCGCAGGAGCCTTGGTCGTTGAAGTTGGAGTTGGTGAATCCGACGGGGAAGTTGGACAACCGTTCTTATTTTTTGGCAACGTTGAAAAACGAGAGTGATATGGTATCTTATTGGATACAAAAAATTGTCCCCCGACCTGATAATAAAGGATATCATTCAACTTTGTTTTCAATCTATGATTTAGGAGGGGATACTTGTCAATTCAGGGATGCATGTTTTTTTGATTTTAATGATACGTTGTGTTATCTCATAGAGCCTAAGGAAGAATTGAAGGTAAGATTGTACCTTTGTGCTAGCCCGGTGGAGCTTCTAAACGGAGTGATGCCTTACAATTCGGTTTTGGCTCGTAAGATAAAGCGTGTCCGTATTATGATAGAAGATTTGTATTTTTTGCCCCTATCGCCAAGCATATCTTGGACGATAAAGCAGGGATTGCAGCATGTAAATGTTTATTCCAATTGGTTGGAGATAGACGGGGAGGAGTTTTATCGGACTTTTAGAGGGGGGAAAATGAGTAGTGATTAGTTAGTGGATAGTTTGACAGCTCTTTGGGGAAAGGTGTTCTTTCCCCGGAGGGTTTTAAGCAAGAAGATTATGAAAAAAGGATTGTTTGTTTTGTTTGTGCTTCTGGGGGTGCTGGAAGGCATGGCGCAGGAGCCTTGGTCGTTGAAGTTGGAGTTGGTGAATCCGACTGGGAAGTTGGATGGGGATTCTTATTTTTCTTTGAAGTTTTACAATAACACAGACTCTTCACTTATGTTGTTGCCTAAAAGGGCAATGGGAGGGAATTATGTGCTTAGTTGCATTAGTCAGTTCAATACGGGAGAGGAGCAGTCGCGAAAACTTTTTTCTTTATTCTGGGTGAATTTGCCTGAAAAAGTGATTGTGCCTTCTTATGGAAACTTGGAAATGAAGTTGGCTCTTTTTATTCCTCCCAATGGAATGGAAGGAGGGGTTTTGGTTTTTGATCAAGCCTATTTGTCGGCTTGTGCTAAGATTCGATTAAAAGTGGAGCATTGCGATTATGTGTATTTGGATGAATATATGCGGTTGTCTGGAGAAGCAAAGACATCAGTGCTTTATTCCAATTGGTTGGAGATAGACGGGGAGGAGTTTTATCGTACTTTTAGAGGGGGAAAAATGAGTAGTGATTAATTTTTTGAGGGGAGGGGTGAAGATTTAACTTTTATTAATAGCCCTTTTTGAGGGGGTGTGTCTATTTATTATGTTTATTTCCTAATTGCGGAAAGTATAATGAAAAAAGAACTATGAAAAGGTATGATGAAAATATTGTTCGTTTGCTGGAGGCGTATCTGACGGGGAGGCTGGATGAGGAGGGACGGAAGGTGCTGGAGGCGTGGTGTGGGGAGGATGCGCGGAACCGGGCGTTTTTCGAGCAGGTGTGCCGGGATGGGCAGATTGCTCGGGAGGATTCGATTTATGCTGCGGTGGATGAGGAAAGGGCGTTCCGCCGTTTCCTGGAGCGGATTCGGGGGAGGAAAAGGCGTTTGGGGAAACGTGTCCTGCGTTATGCCGCCGTGTTGATGTTGCCGGTGGCGGTGGCGTTGCTGTGGTTGTGGCAGGGGACGGAGCCGGAGGCTGTCGGTGTGCAGGAGATTGCACCGGGGAGCGCTAAGGCGGTGCTGACGCTTGCCGGCGGGGAGCGGGTGCATTTGCAGAAGGGGCAGGCGCAGGAGTCGGCGAAGTTGGCTGAGATGGCGGTGGAGCAGGGGGAAGGCGTGTTGTCGTACCGGGACGTGAAGGCTCAGGCGAAGCGGAAAGTGGAGTATAATACGCTGGCGACGGGCAGGGGCGGAGAGTATTGCCTGGTGCTGTCGGACGGGACGGCGGTGTATCTGAATGCGGAGACGAGGCTGAAGTATCCGGTGGCGTTTGGGGACGGCGAGCGGCGGGTGGCATTGGAGGGCGAGGCGTATTTTGAGGTGGCGACGGACAGTGCCCGGGCGTTTGTGGTGGAGGTGAATGGGTTGGAGGTGCAGGTGTACGGGACGACGTTTGACATTACGACGTTTTATGAGGGGGAGGTGCGGACTGTGTTGGTAGAGGGGAGCGTGGGGGTGCGCCGGATGGACGGAGGGGAGGAGTGCCGGATTGTGCCGGGCGAGATGGCGGTGTATGACGAGGGGGATGGAAGCCTGGCGGTGAAGGAGGTGGACGTGGCGCTTTATACGTCGTGGATAGAGGGGCTGTTCAAGTTTGAGGAGGAGCGGCTGGAGGATATTATGGAGACGCTGTCGCGGTGGTATGACGTGGAGGTGTTTTTTTATAATGATGCGTTGCGCGATGCTTTGTTTACGGGGGATTTGAGGCGTTACAAGAATATCGGGGAGCATTTGCGGATGCTGGAAATGACGACCAATGTGGCTTTTGAAGTCAAGGGCAACACGGTTTTTGTCGGGTATAGGAAATAATTGTTGAACCTTAAATATAGGCTTATGCTTAGAACGAAGTTTTTTATTTTGTTGGGGCTTCTCGCTGTTTTGCCTGTCATGATGAAGGCGGAAGCTCAGTTGCAGAAAGTTTCTGTAGAGTTGAAAAATGTCTCGGTAGTGAGGCTGATTAAAGAGTTGAAACGGCAGACAGGGCTGGATTTCTTGTATAATGTGGACGAGGTGACGCGAAACGGGAATATTTCGGTTTCGGCAGTGAATGAGGCGGTGGAAGATGTGCTGGCGCGGTCTCTCGGCGAGAAGGGGCTGGGGTTTTCCGTGGTGAACGATGTGATTGTGATTAAGCCCGTGCCGCAGGAGGAAACAATGGCGCAGCAGGAGGAGGAGATGACGCTGATCAAGGGCGTGGTGAAGGATGAAGGCGGGGAGCCTCTGCCGGGAGTGACGGTGATGATTGCCGGGACGACCGTGGGCGTGACGACGAACGCGAACGGTGAGTTTACGCTTGCGAAGCCTGCGTCTATGGATGCAGTGAAGCTGGTGTTCTCGTTTGTGGGCATGAAGGCGCAGACGCTGGAATGGAAAGGCACGGACATGCAGGTGGTGATGGAGGAGGATGTGTATTCGCTGGAGACGGTAAATGTTGTGAAAACAGGTTATCAGAATATTGATAAACGTCATTTGACCAGTGCTGTTACTTCTGTAAAAGCGGCAGATGTGTTGGTGCCAGGTATGACAAGCATAGATCAGGCACTGGAAGGACGTATTCCTGAATTAGCTTTGATGATGAATTCGGGCGAGGTTGGGGCTACGCCGCGAATCCGTGTCCGTGGTACTTCTACTTTGGTGGGAAATCGTGAACCACTTTGGGTGTTAGATGGTTTTATTTTGCGCGACCCGGTGAATGTGAGCAATGAGGATTTGAATAATCCGGATTATATTAACATCATCGGCAATGCGATTGCCGGTATTAATCCTCAGGACATTGAGCGCATCGATGTGTTGAAGGATGCGGCAGCAACGGCATTGTATGGCACGCGGGCTGCCAATGGTGTGATTGTTGTAACAACGAAGCGGGGTGCTATAGGGGCTCCACGTTTTAGTTATTATCATACTTCTAAAGTGACACGCCGTCCGCGTTATACAGATAAGGCTATTAATTTGATGAATTCACAGGAGCGGGTGCAGTTTGGTAAAGACTTGGCTGATATTCATTATAATTTTCCAGCCAATATGCCTTTGGTTGGGTATGAAGGTGCATTGTACCGTTTGCAGACGGGGCAGTTGGATTTTGCTGGTTTCCAGGAGGAAGTGAAAAGGAACGAGACCGTGAATACGGATTGGTTTGATCTTTTGACTCGCGATGCTTATGCGCAAGACCATACGTTGACTGTATCGGGAGGTACTGATAATTTGCGCTACTATGTGTCTGCTGCTTATAATCGAGAGAATGGTGTTTCCCGTTCGACTTATTCAGAGCGTTACACGACAATGGCGAATATGGATATTACGTTCAATGAGAAACTGGATATGTATTTTAAGTTGAATGCTACAGTTCAGAAGAGAAATAATTTGGCAGATCAGTTGAATTTGATGGATTACGCTTATAATACAACAAGGGCTTTGCCTGCTTATAATCCGGATGGCACATTGTATTATTATGATCGGTCAGGATACGGAGGCTTGAACCGTTCCAGTAATCTGTTTTCGTTCAATATTTTGAATGAGATTGAGAATAGCTATAACAAGTATAATGGAAATACAGTGACCGCAACGCTTGATTTGCGGTATGATGTGATAGAGGGTTTGGAGTTGGAAGTAGCGGGAGATTATTCACGAAGTTCTACACTTCAGGAAAAATGGTGGGGTGAAAAGAGCCATTATGTTACTCGTTTGAGAAATGCAGAATATGGAGATACTCCTCCTGTTGGGATAGAAGGGTATTGTTATTTGCCTTATGGAGGGATGCTTACTACGATCAGTACGATTAATGAGGGGTATACTTTCCGTTTGCAGGCAAATTATACCAAATTTTTTGGAGAGGATAATAAACACATGATTACAGCATTAGGCGGTTTTGAGATGGTGGGGTCGAATTCTTATTCAATCACTGATAATACACGTGGTTTTCAAAGAGACAGAGGATTGAAATATACTGTAGGTTTGGCTAATATTGATGATTATCCTTATTACAAAGCATGGCTGAACGGATTGGATATGGATGCGCAAGGAAATACATCCAACTCTCCTAACCGGACGATTGCCAATGGTATTAGTCATCAGATGTCCGGGTATTTGACTTTTAGTTATAGTTTTAATAACCACATCATTTTGAATGCCAATGCACGTGTGGATGCTTCTAATAAATTTGGGGATAAGAGTAATGATAAAATGTTGCCCGTATGGTCGTTTTCAGGGCGTTGGAATACTAAAGAGAATTTGACGAAGTCTGTAGATTGGATTAATGATTTGAGTTTTAGGGCATCTTTGGGTATTCAGGGGAATATGTTAGATTCTGAAAGTCCTAATACGATATTGGAACAACAACCTTATGACCAATTGTACGAGCAGAATGTGTCTGTCATATCCCGCTATCCTAATCCAAATTTGCGGTGGGAGAAGACCCGTACTTGGGATTTGGGTTTGGAAGGTACATTATTTAATTATCGCATGATGTTTGAGTTGTCTTATTATTACAAGATGACAAAAGATGCCTTTACGACGGTTCAGGTATCGTCTGTAAATGGAGTGCCGGGAAATTCTTATATGATGAATGGTGGAGATATCCGGAATAGCGGAGGTTCTGTTTATATTTCCGGAAGTCCGATTCAAACGAAAGATTGGGAATGGCGTTTGTCCACGAACTATTCAATCAATTTTAATGAAGTGACTTCTGGAACTGTGCAGCGATATACTTATACAGATTATTTAACCGGCAATGCAATCGTGGATGGTGAAGCTGTAAGTACATTTTATTCTTATAAATTCTTAGGTTTGGATCCAGTGTCTGGTGCGCCTCGTTTCCGCGATTATGAAGAACGGCAACATCTTTTAGCCAATAAGGAGATAGAGGATGTCGTGAAGATGGTGATGGTGAAGAGCGGGCAGCGTGATCCGAAGTTTACAGGAAACTTCTCAACCAGTTTGCGTTATAAGAAATGGAGTTTGTCAGCAAATTTCTCTTATAGTTTGGGGGCTAAGAATCGTTTGTTCAAGATGTATGGACCTATTATGAGCGGGGTGAGTGCAGAGAATAACATTCGGAAAGAATTTATTAATCGTTGGCAAACTCCCGGCGATGAGTTGTTGACAAATGTGCCAGTCATTATGAGCGAATCAAATGAATATTATTATCGTTATAGCGAGCATTTCTCCAATAATGCTACTTCGTATAATATTGTCAAATTTGCTACTTCGGTTTGGGATATGTACGATTATTCAGATATTCGGGTGGTGAAGGCTAATTATTTGAAATGTTCCTCTTTGGCAATGTATTATAATTTTGATGAGAAACTCTTGAAAAAGACACCTTTTTCGAACGCTATGTTGGGATTGAGTGCTTTGAATCTTTTTAATTGGACATCGAAAGAGATGAAGGGGCAAGACCCGTCGCAAGCCGGTTTTGCAGAACCCAACTTGTCGGTTCGCCCGTCTTATTCTTTTACTTTAAGTGTTACCTTTTAATATGAGGAGGCGTAGATATGAAACGATATAAATTATTTAGTCTGTTGTGTGTGGTAATCTTCGGCGGTTGTAGTTATTTGGATGATTACTCGCAAGATTTGGTGGTAGCCAAAACGGTAGAACATTTGGATGAGTTGATGATTGGTAGTTGTTATTTCCAATCTAAGAATATCAGGCAAATGGGAAATGGGGAAGTTGCTTGGTTTTTGAATATATTGGACGATGATGTGACTACGGTAGCGATTGAGGATCGAAGAGCCGGTACAATCACTGAAATGAATAACCAATATTATGGTTATACGACTTGGCAGTATGAAGTAGGGCGCTCTTGGAATAAATCGAGTTTGCGGGATGATGCTGGCACATGGAACGCGCTTTATCAGCATATCAATGCGGTGAATATTGTTTTGTCAGAATTAGATAAGATTGACATTCCGACAGAAGAGGAGGCTGTGCAGGCGACCCGTATGCGTGGAGAGTGTCACTTCTTACGTGCCCAATTCTATTTTCTATTGGTAAATTTGTATGGAAATGCTTATGAGCCTTCGAATGCGGCGCAAACACTTGGAGTGCCTTTAAAATTGACGGAATATGTAGAGCATGACAAAGACAAAAATACACAATTCGAGCGTGCTACGGTAGCTGCCGTGTATGAACAGGTTGTGCGCGATTTGACA
This sequence comes from uncultured Odoribacter sp., assembly GCA_944321145.1. GTDB lineage: Bacteria > Bacteroidota > Bacteroidia > Bacteroidales > Marinifilaceae > Odoribacter. The sequence goes on from CALUKF010000010.1 coordinate 7,639, forward strand.
GATGCAATTACTTATTTGAAAGAAGGAGGAGATTCCCGTTCTATATTTCGAGTATCCTCGTCGGCTGCGGAACTGCTGTTGAGTCGGGTGTATTTGTACATGCAGGATTGGGAAAATGCGGGAGTACATGCGGCAAATGTAATAAAAGATCATGCTTTAATGAACTACGCCACAGTGGCTGCCGATGGTTATGCCGTTTCTGAGGAAAGCCCGGAGGTTTTGTTTTCGCAAGGCTCTTTGAATATCATGAACAATGTCCAAGGGATTGGAGGAGACTTTGGGGTTTCTTATGACTTGTACCGTTTATACCTTGATGAGGATTATAGGAAGCAACTCTATTTTACCACTTCTTATAATGTGGGTGATGGTACGATAACCAATGCGGATAGTTTGGCATTGAGAAAATATAACCGTTCCTTGGATCGTTCTTATGTTTCCGACATATTTACATTGCGGGTTGCTGAGGCTTATTTGAATGCCGCAGAGGCTTATGCGATGCAGGGTAAAATGCAGGAGGCTTCGGATTTGCTTAATGAGTTGCGTTCCAATCGTATAATGAATTATGTGGATCGAACTTATCCTGATGTGGCGTTGGTACAGCATATCAGGGACGAAAGACGGCGGGAGTTGTGTTTTGAGGGACATCGTTGGTTTGATTTGAGGCGATATGCGGTGTGCGAAGCCCGTCCTTTTGTAAAGAATATTGTGCGTAATTTTGCAGTCTATGATGCGAGTACATTGCTTTTGAGGTTTGTAGAACTTTATTATTTGCGACCGAATGATCCAGCTTATACGTTCCAGATTCCTAAAGCAGTGACAGAGTTTGATTCCGGTATGGAGGTAAATCCTCGTGAACAAAGAGCGCTTTCCGGTTATCTTGATTTGGATGCTGCAAAAGAAGAAGGTGGAGAAGAAAATGTTGAATCTTGAAATTTTTGAGTTATGAGAAAAATATTATATGCTTTTTTGTTGATAGGAATAGCATGGGGGTGTGCGAAAGAAGATTCTATAGAACCCAAGTTGGAATTGCATAATTTGTATGTGATAACGGGAAACTCTACAGATTCTGTGCAAAAACGAATTTTCCAGATTTATGAGAAATACAATGTGCCTGTTTATTTTAACGATACTATTGCCAAAGAGTTTTTGAAAATCAATGTGTATGGTGATACGGTATGGCGTTATGAGACTGTAGATATGGCATGGACATTTAGTGGGAATGAGGGGAGAACCTATTCGTATGGTTACATGACCGACCCGGCGGAACAGATGTTTGCTTTGGATGTAATTGAGAAATTCCTTTCTGATGTTGGGGAAGCACTTTATCCTTATTCCATTTTTGTAGCAGACAGTGCTGTGGCAGCGAATGCCCAAGGCAGTACCATTTGGAATGGCGGGGCTTTTTCTGTTGGTTATAAAACATTGTTGATGACGGGAAATTGGGAAGAGGAGAAAGAGTTTGTGTTGGAAAGACTGCCGTTTGAGATTGTCAAGTCCTCCTTGCAAAAGAAAATAGTCAACTACGAGGCACAATTGGAGTATTTTTATGGGGCTTCAAATGCAAGTTGGTATGATAAGGGGTGGGTAGGATTGACTGCAATTAATGATTATGATTTCTTTACTTTGTTTGATGCTTATTGGGAAGATCCATGGCAATATGATGATTGGTGGGGTACTCCTCATAACCAAACATTCAATGGCAAGACTTATTATTTCCCGGATGAATTGGAATTGGCGCGGAATGATTTGCGTGCTGTGATGGGGCGTTATGGTTTCGTGAATGGAAGTACAATTAGCGGCATGAGTGGAATGAATACGCCACAGAATACTTCTGCTGATTTGGAAAACTTTATTAATGAGATTTTGAATCACCCGGATGATTTTGAAACATTGTGGGGCAGTTCACCTTTGGTAATGGAGAAATATGAGATATTGATGAATATCATTGAAGGGGAAATGGGTGTTTATTTAAGAAATGATGAGACTGGAACTAATTAAACGTAGATAATTATGAAACGATTTTTTATATTGGGAGTAATTTTAGCAGTATGTGCTTTTAACAATGCCTGTTCGGATGACGATACTCCCGGTGCAATCATTCCGGAGGTAGCGACATCGACTTTTACAGATTCAGACGGGCAGGAATATCAATGTATTACCATTGGCAATTTGACTTGGATGGCAGAGAATTTGAAAAGGCGTTTGGATGCCGGCTCTTTTGAAGGATGTCTTACTTGGGAAGAGGAAATTGGGCGTGTTTCCATTCCGGGCAGTCTCGATGAACATTTGGAGCTTGTGAAGCAACCTTTCATCGATTCTGTTCGATATGCGTTGGATAATGGGATTATTACAAATGAAGGGTATGAAGGTAATCCTATTTTTGCCCAACCTGTAAATGCGATTAGGACGAGCATTAATAATTTTGAAAAAGGGAGAATCCCAACGATTGAAGAGATTTTAAATAGTGCAATAAATTTTACTGAAGCATACAACCAGCTTTTGTCTATTTGCGCAAACTTATCACCTTTAGTGGAGCCTTTAGTTGCTGAGAGCACATTTGAAGAAGCAGAAAGCAGTAATGGCAATTATGTAGAAAAGTACGGCTATCTTTATACCTACATAGCTGCAGAACAGGCAATCCCTGAAGGTTGGCGTTTACCGACTGATGAAGATTGGAAGAGTCTGGAAACGGCTTTGGGCATGTTGCCGGAGGATTTGGATATTTTGGATGAATGGCGCGGTAATGGACAAGGCGATGTGCTGAAGGAAGGTGGTTGTGGCTTTGACGTATTATTTGGCGGAAGCCGGATGTATGGTAATTTTGCAGGAGTTGGCAAGTCACCTTATGTAGATAAGGGCAGTTATGAGTGCTTTTGGACTTCTACGCCTTATATGCAAAATGACTCAACGGAATTAGCCATTACGCGTGGATTCAGTGTTTTTAGCAATGGTATATTGAGGGGTACTTCTGACAAAACGGCAGCTTACCATGTTCGTTGCGTGAAAGATGCAAACTAAAATAGCATGAAAGTAAACAGATTCTCTTTTTTATTAGTTGTTTTATTCCTTGGGCATACAAATCTGTATGCCCAAGTTCAAGAAAGCATGTATGGTGACGCGGTGAAGGCGGACATACAGGTAGATTACGTGTTTTCGTATGAAGAAGCCTTGAAAAAGGCGAAGGCGGAGCATAAGCCCATCTTCTTCAACTGTTTTTCAGATTGGGCAGTGCCTTGCCATGCCATGAACCAGCAGGTGTTTTCCAACCGTGAGTTTGGGGAGTGGCTGAACACTCATTTTGTGAACCTTTGGGTGGAGATGACCACGGAGGAGGGGATGGCATTGGGGAAACGCTATGGGGTGGAGTCTATGCCCTATTATTTGGTGCTGGATGAGAAGGGCGAGGTGGTGCATCGGTTGGCTTCCGGGACGGCTTTGCCGGAGTTTCAGCGGCGGGTGGCTTGCGCGTTGGAGGAAAAGACTTCTTACCGGGGAATGAACGCTGCCTATGCGGCAGGCAAGCATGATAAGAAATTCCTCCGCAATTATGCTCTGGTGCTGCGCTGGGCGGGCGAAGAGGAGAAGTATGAGGAGATTGCCGGCGAGTATTTCCGGATGCTGAAGCCGGCGCAATGGAGCAAGGCGGAGAATTGGCAAATTTTCTTCGACCGCATGAAGCAGCCGGATTCGTTGCTGGTGGATTACCTTTTCGCGCACAAGGCGGATTTCGTGAAGGAGAACGGGGCGGAGGTGGTAAACAATGCGATTGTCTCCCTGTATTATGCCGATGCGATGGCGTATGCAGCCGGCAGCAAGCCTTATAGCCGGGCGGCAGGATTGGAGGTTTTTACGCAATTGCAGAAGGGGAACATTCCCGACACGAATGATGTGTATAAGTTTCTGGAAATCGCATCCTTGAGGCATGCCAAGAAGTATGCGGAAATGTTGGATTACCTCTCTGCCCACATCGGACGGATGGACAGCCGCGTGGCGGAACTTTTGGACATGTCGTTGGGCAATTTGCCGGAAATCACGCCGGAGGGCAGAAAGCAGGTGGCGGCTTATTTGCAGAAACGCATGGAGGGGGGCGACGATTACACCGTGAAGCATTACAGCCGATTGGTAGACAATATTCTGAATTTCAAAGGCATGGTTTTCGAGGAGCTTTCTTTGCAAGAGGCGTTGGACAAGGCGGGACGCGAGGGCAAGCGGGTGTTCATGGATTGCTACACCACGTGGTGCGGACCTTGCAAGATGATGGATGCCCAGGTGTTCCCGCAGGCAGTGGCAGGGGAATTTTGCCGTGAATACTGCGTGTGCATCAAGGTGGACATGGAGAAAGGCGAGGGACCGGAGATTGCCCGCCGTTACGGCGTGAATGCTTTCCCGACCATGATGCTCTTAGACCCGGACGGCACGGTGGTGTGCCGCATGGTGGGGGCAAGGGACGTTGTGAATTTCATGACTGTATTGCGGCGGAGCCTGAATGCCGGTTTCAATTACTCGCTGCTGAAAGAGCAATATGCGGCGGGCGAGCGTTCGGCGGATTTCATGAGCCGCTATTACCTGACGATGTACGATGCCGGCGAAGTGGACGACACGGAGGAAATACGGCGTTTTTTAGTATCTTTGCAGGACAGTGCCGTTTACACGCCGGAAGTGTGGTTCTTGTACCAAGCAGTGCCGTATACGCCTGAGAGCCGTGAGTTTGCCTATTTGTTGCAACACCGTGAGGCGTTTGCCGACACCTTGGGCATGGAGCAGGTGGAGCGGGCGTTCCAGAACGTGGTTTTCCCCGTGTATGTCGATTGGCTGTTGGGACAGGGCGACCGCAATGCGCTGGAAGCCTGCCGCGAGGTGTTGCAGGAAGCCGGTTTGCCCGAGGTGAACGGCTTGTTGCTCTTGGACAGGCTGACGGTGGCATACGAGGCGAAGGACTTTGCCGTGCTGATGGAGATTTACGGGCAGCAGGTGGCAGCGGTTGCTGATGCCAGGCTGCGGCTGAACCTGGACGCGCTGTTGGAAGTCTTTGCAAAGGAGGCGCCGGAGGACGTGCAACGCGAAGCGTTGGAATATGTGAAGGAGGCATTGGGCACGGCTCAGCCGGGAGCTATTGCGAAGTACTCGGATTTGGTAACTGTTTTAACGAAATATGTAGAAGAAAAATGAGAAAGATTATCATCATCGCCGCATTGTTGTTGGGCATGGCAGGAGTTTGCCACGCCGGTTTTTACACGCGGATTCCCTACCAGAACGTGGCAGGGAAAATGCAGGTCAAGGTGTCGGTCGGGGGAGTGGAGGGGACGTTTATATTCGATACCGGGGCGCCGGTGTGCCTGACGCACACTTTTGCCCGGAAGGTGAATCTCACGAAGATTCAGGAAATGAGGTTCGTGGACTCCAACGGTCAGGAATTTACGCAAGATTTGTACCTGCTGGATGCCCTGAAAGTGAGCGACACGGAGTTTACAAAGGTGCAGGCGGTGGTGTTCGAGGAGGGGAACATGGTGGAGCAGATGGGGATAGACGGTGTGTTGGGGTACACCCTTTTCGGCTCGCATATTGTGGAGCTGGACGCTGCAAACCAGGAGATTATCATCTCGGACATGGAGGAGCGATTCCCCCTCAAGGCGGAATACGCCAGCCGCATGCTGAGTGCGGATTACACGCCGATGATTGAATGGAAGGTCGGGGGCGTGGTGGCAGACACCGTGCTTTTTGATTCCGGGGCTGCCGGGTTTTGGGATGTGTCGGAGACGAAATACATGCAGTTGAAGAAGCAAGGCTTGGTGGAGCAACTGAGCCGTGGCGAGGGTATCATCTCTTTCGGGGCGGCCGGCTTGGAGGAGAGCACCGTGCGCTACCGCCTGAAAGCCGGCGAGGTGGGCATCGGCGCAGCCCGTTTCCGGAATGTGACGGCAGAGACTACGACCGGCATGTCCCGTGTGGGTACCGATTTGCTGTATTATGGCAAGGTGGTGATGGACTACCGCAAGCGCATGTTCTATTTCATCCCGAACCAGCCGGACGCTGTGCCTGACATGTACCGCAAGACTTGGAACGTGGAAATCACCGTCATGGGGGATTACCTGACGGCGGGTTTCATCTGGGAAAGTGCGGCGAAAGACCTTTCCGGCGGCGAGCGCATCGTGGCGGTCAATGGCAAACGCTTCGACAAGGTGGACATGTACGAAGCCATGACCACCAACCTCGTGAACCTCACGGGCGACGAGGCAACCATCACCGTCCTCGACAAGCAGACCGGCAAGGAACGCGACGTGAAAATCCATTTGGAGTAAGCCGGGTGCAGGATAAAATAAAGCAGGGCGGCATCCTCAGAGGTTCCGCCCTGCTTTTGTTATGTTCGTACCCTATTTCGTCAGTCCGGATTTGCAATCCGGACTATTTGATTTACAAGCGGATTGCAAATCCGCTTGAACGTTGGAAGCTCCTTCTCTAAGCTTGGGGAGGTGGCTGCGAAGCAGACGGAGGAGTATGAAAGCATTTTGATACAGCCCCTTTGCTTTATTCGTACCCTATTTGCGCCCAAATCACGGTCTGCTCCCGTGTCATCCTCCATTCCCCTTTCATGATTCTTTCTTCCTGCGCCCATTCAAATCGGGCGAGGACTGGGGAATAACCACCAGTGAACCGGTAGTGTCCCCTGAACAGACCTTGATACCCCTACCTAATCTCCGGGAGGTCGATGCCTTTGATTTTGCGGTAGAGGTTGAGGGCGTAGGAATCGGTCATGCCGGAGACGTAGTCCACGACGGTCTGGATTTTGGTGTAGATGGAGTCGTCGGGGTGGACGCGGTATTGTTCGGGCATGACGGAGAGGAGGTTGCGGGCGTAGTAGGTCTCGGGCTTCAGGATAGCGTCGGAGTATTCCTTGAGGATGGTGCCGAGGATTTTGAAGCCGGCGATTTGGATTTGCGTTACGATGCCCGTGTGGTAGATGCGCTCGTAGGCGAGGCGGGTGCAGGCGTCGTAGGCATCGCGGACGGTGCCTTCGAGGTGCTTGATGAGGCTGCCGCTGAATTCGCCTTCCATGATGGCGTCGTAGTTGCGGCAGAAGATGTCGGCGCAGGCAACGGTGAGTTTGTTGATGATGCCGGCACGGAGGAAGGCGATGCGCTCGTTCTTGTCGGTGACGGTCTTGAAGGTGCGGGCGAAGGTCTTGAAGGCTTCGCGCTCTTCGTTGCGGTCGTAGAAGTTCATGAGGATGTGCTCCGTCTCGTCGTAGGAGAGGATGCGCAGTTTGTGGGAGTCCTCGATGTCCATGATTTGGTAGCAGATGTCGTCTGCCGCTTCGACCAGGTAGACGAGCGGATGGCGGACGTATTGGAGCGGATGCTCGGAGAGTTGCCGGATGCCCAGTTTTTCAGCCACGAGGCGGTAAATGTCCTTTTCGCTCTGGAAGAAGCCGTATTTGAAGCCTTTGGGATTGGCTTTGGTGGACTCGAAGGGGTATTTCACGATGGTCGCCAGCGTGGTGTAGGTCATGGTGTAACCGCCGGGGCGGCGCCCGTTGAAATTGTGTGTCAATAACCTGAAGGTATTGGCATTGCCTTCGAAGTGGCTGAGGTCGTTCCATTCCTCGTCGGAGAGGAGCTTTTTGAGGTAGCGACCTTCGCCTTCGCTGAAGAAGTAGGAGATGGCTTCCTCGCCGGAATGCCCGAAAGGCGGGTTGCCGAGGTCGTGCGCCAGGCAGCCGGTGCTGACGATGGTGCCGATTTCTTCGAGCAGTTCGGGGTTGTCGAGCCGGACTTGCTGCTGGATGAGGAATTGCCTGATTTTGTTGCCGAGGGAACGCCCTACGCTTGCCACTTCCAAGCTGTGGGTAAGCCGGTTGTGGACGAAGATATTACCCGGAAGCGGGAATACTTGCGTCTTGTTCTGCAACCGTCGGAAGGGGGAGGAGAAGATGAGCCGGTCATAATCCCTTTGGAATTGCGAGCGGTCGTGGGATTGGAAAAGCGACGTGGAATGGCCGGGTTGGTATCGGCGGGCGGAGAGCAGGTTGTTCCAGTTCATCATAATAGGCAATGTGTTTTGAAGTGGAAAAGGCGTGTCGGAATGGCTTCTTTGATTTTTTCATACTCCCTCCCCCCTTCGGGGTACTCCCCCTATCTTAGGGGGAGAGTTTAAAATGCTTGGCATTCAAGCTCCTCCCCTAAGATAGGGGAGGTGGACGCGAAGCGGACGGAGGAGTATGACAGCCATTCAGGCACTGCCTTTCCTATTTAATTATATACTTTATTTTGTCACGAAGTGGAAGTGGCTTCCGAAGCGTTCGAAAGCGGCTTTGTCCAGTTCTTCGCGGCATTGCGGTGCTGCGATGTTTATCAACGCTTTGGCGCGGTCTTGCATCGTCTTGCCATAGAGGTCGGCAACGCCGTATTCCGTTACCACGTAGTGTACGTCGAAACGGGTGGTCACGACTCCGGCTCCGTTGAGGAGGGTCGGGCTGATTTTGCTGATGCCTTTGGCAGTCACTGCCGGCATGGCGATGATGGGTTTGCCGCCTTCGCTGGCTGCTGCGCCACGGATGAAGTCCAACTGCCCGCCGCAACCGCTGTAGAACTTGCAACCCAGTGAATCGGCGTTCACCTGTCCGGTGAGGTCAATGGAGAGGGCGGAATTGATGGCGGTCATTTTCGGCTGCTGGGCAATGATTTGCGGGTCGTTGGTGTAGCCCACGTCCATCATGGCAACGGCAGGATTGTCATCGATGAATTCATATACTTCCTTGGAACCCATGAGGAAGGTGGATACCAATTTGCCTTTGTCGAACTTCTTGTTCCGGTTGTTGATAACCCCTTTGTAGTAAAGCGGGAGCACGCCGTCGGCAAACATTTCGGTGTGGATACCGAGGTTCTTGTGGTTGCCGAGCTGTGAAAGCACGGCGTTGGGGATAGCCCCGATGCCCATTTGCAGGCAGGCGCCGTCTTCGATGAGGGCTGCACAGTTCTTGCCGATTTGGATATCCTGCTCGGTGGGTTGTGCCGGTTTTGCCTCAATCAGCGGGGTATCGTCCTCGCAGAAGATGTCAATGTCCGAGAGGCGGATGATGGCATCTCCCCATGCACGCGGCACGTGGGGGTTGATGACGGCGATGACGGTCTTGGCGTTCTGCACGGCTGCCAGGGTGGCGTCCACAGAGGTACCCATGGATACATACCCGTGTTTGTCGGGCGGGCACACTTGAATCATGGCAACGTCCACGGGGGTGATGCCCATGCGGATGAGCTTCTGCGTCTCGCTCAGGTGGACGGGGATGTAGTCAGCCCAGCCGTCCTGCGTGGCTTTGCGCACGTTGTGTCCCACGAAGAAGGATTCCAGCTGGAATACGCCTTCAAACTCCTGTTCGGCGTAGGGCGCGCTGCCTTCCGTGTGGAGGTGCTGGATTTTCACATTTTTGAGTTCACCGGCACGTCCGCGTGCGCAGAGCGCCTGGATGAGTCCCTGCGGAGCGCAGGCAACGCTGTGGATATGGATGCGGTCGCCGGACTTTACGACTTTGACCGCTTCCTCGAATGATACTGTTTTGATACCGTTGTACATTTCTGTGTATTTTTAATGTTACTTCTTGTATTTCTCGATTAAGTTCTTGATGACCTCGGCAGTCAACTCATGCCCTTGCAGGAGCGGGAAGCCTTCCCAGCGCACAATGCCTTCGGGGTCCATGAAAATGATGTGGGGAATGCCCTGCACTTCCAAGGCTTTCTTCATGGTGCCTTTTGTGTCGATGGCGCTGTAGTACTCGATTTTGGGGTCGCTCATGGCTTTCACCTTGTCGGCTGTCTCGTCGGAGATGCCGATGACCACCACGTCTTTCTTGAACTGCTTGCTGATTTCGTTCAGTTCGGGGATGGCTTTCCGGCAGGGTCCGCACCATGTTGCCCAGAAATCGATGAGGACAAATTTGCCTTTGAGTTTCGGCTTTTTGGAAATCCACTCTTCCACCGTAATCTCCGGGGCTTTCTCGTTCAGCACGGATTTTGCCCACAATTGTTTGCCGTTGTTGCTCTCCTGTGCGAAAACGGCGTTGCCGCACACGAGGCAGGTTGCTAAAATGATTAAATTGATGATTTTCATGATTCTATTTATTAAGTGTTTTACCTTTTCATGGCCCTGTCCATTTCCTTTTTGGCATCCCGTTGCTTCAGGGACTCGCGCTTGTCATACTCCTTTTTGCCTTTCGCAAGGGCGATGCGCACTTTGGCATACCCTTTTTCGGTGAGGAACACCCGGATGGGGACTATGGTCAGCCCGCTCTCCTTCACCTTGCGTTCCAGCTTGCGCAACTCTTTCTTGGTGAGCATCAATTTGCGCTCGCGTTTCTCCTGGTGGTTGTAATAGGTGCCGAGCTTGTATTCGGAAATATTCATGCCCTTCACCCACAATTCGCCCCGGTGGAAATAGCAATAGGAATCCACGAGGCTGGCTTTGCCTGCACGGATAGACTTGATTTCCGTGCCGGTGAGCACAATGCCGGCATTGTACTCCTCCAAAAATTCGTAGTCGAACGAGGCGCGCCGGTTGCGTATATTGATTTCGTTTGCCATACCTTCCTGATTATACGTTTATAGCTGAGATTCTGAATATGACGGACAGCAGCTGCGTGATGATGATGGGGAAGCAGATGATGCACAGCGAAGCGATTATCAGCACATTGGTCTTCTGGCTGCCGGACATGCCGGGCAGCAGGTTGACGCCTGCATACAGCGTGCGGATGAAAATAAAGCTCGCCAGGATGAACAGCTGCCCGATGAAGTAGTCGCCCAATGCCGCCCCGATGCCGTGGAGCAGGACGAACGGGGCTGCGCTGTACGCCGTGAGGGACAATGCCTGCCACGGCTGCCCGCCCAGCTTCCGGCAGAGGTATTCCCGGATGAGCGTGTAGGCAATCCATGTGCCCAAAAGCGACGAGGCAAGGTTGATGACAGCCATCCCTGCCGCCTGGACTACCCCATGCCCTATCAGGCTGCAAAGGAACACCATGACGGCGCAAAAACTTGCGACAGGCAAAAAATACTCGTACAGAAGCCGCTGCATGTCAGTGCGTTCAGACATGACTTCGCTCCATGTTCCAGCCGGATGCACCAGCATCTCGCGCGTGCGTTCGTATATTTTTTTGTAGTGAATTTTCATAACCCCGCAAAATTATCTATTTTTTTGATACGCTGTGCAGTTTCGGGCAGGTTTTTCTCTCCCGTCCTTCGGGGCGTGCGGGGAGCGCATGCCTTATATTCTTTGCGCACAGCCTTCTGCCCTGTCCCTCTTGTGTTTCCATCCCTTCCCCCTCCCCTCAGACAGCCAAAAGTGTTTATGCTTGTTTTCAGTAATGAATCATCTACTACTTTTCGACGTTAATGACTCGTAAGTGAATCGGAGATGACTCGTAGATGATAGTCTGATGGGAGGGGGAAAGGTGCTGAACATGAGGGAGAAAGGAGGGGTGGGTGAAAAAGCCTTGTTTTGCCCTTAAAAAGGGCAATAAAATGCCCTTCCGTGGCGGGCGGGGAGGGGTGTGGGGAGGAGGGGTTGCAGGTTTGGGGGGAATGGCGTATCTTTGTGGAGTTGAATTTGAAAAATAGGTTTTTACGATGGATTTGACGGAAATATGGAATGTTTTGGGGCTGGAGCAAGCCTGGCAGGTGGAGTTGTTGAATACGGCGGTGCAGCTGGCGGTGATGGTGCTGGTGGCATGGGTGGCTTATTGGGTGGCACGGAAGTGGGTGGCACGGGTGGTGTCGCATGTGGCGGGGCGGACGGCGACGACGTGGGATGATTTGATGTTCAACCGGCATTTTTTCAATTGTTTTGCCCTGTTGGTGGCGCCGATTGTGGTGCGCGTGGTGTCGGATTTGGCGGGATGGGAGCATGGGGCATGGTTTTATAAGGTGGTGAATATCTGGACGGTGGTAGCGATGGTGCTGGTGGTGTCGGCGGTGCTGGACGGGGCGAACCGCATTTATGACAGTTATCCGGTGTCGAGGAACCGCCCGATTAAGGCGTTTGTGCAGATAGTCAAGGTGTTTTTGTTTTGCGTGGCTTTCATTATCGGCGTCAGCGTGTTGCTTGAGAAAGACCCGCAGAGCCTGCTGGTGGGGTTGAGCGCGTTTGCGGCGGTGCTGATGCTGGTGTTCAAGGATACGATATTGGGGTTTGTGGCAGGGGTGCAGTTGCTGGCGAACAAGATGGTGACGCTGGGGGACTGGATTGTGATGCCTTCGGCGAATGCGGACGGGGAGGTGCTGGAGATTAACCTGACGACGGTGAAGGTGCAGAATTGGGACAAGACTATTTCGACGATTCCGACGTATAAGATGGTGTCTGAGTCGTTTACGAATTGGCGGGGGATGAAGGAGTCGAACGGGCGGCGCATCAAGCGTTCGGTGAATATCGACGTGCAGTCGGTGCATTATTTGAGCGATGAGGAGCTGGAGGAGTTGAAGAAGTCGGACTTCCTGAGGGATTATATCACGGCGAAGTTGGCGGAATTGAAGGCGAAGTATGCGGAGGCGAATACGCCGCTGGACGGGCAGCATTTGACGAATATCGGGACGTTTCGGGAGTATATGGAGGCGTGGATTGCGAAGAATCCGGATGTGGCGCAGGACATGGTGCACATGGTGAGGCAGTTGCAGCCGGGACCGACGGGGATTCCGTTGGAGATTTATTGTTTTTCGGCACGGCAGGCATGGGTGGAGTATGAGCGGGTGCAGGCGGATTTGTTTGACCATTTGTTTGCGGTGTTGCCGCTGTTTAATCTCCGGATTTTCCAATATCCATCGGACTCTTTCACGGTGGTGGGAAAATAATTTGTTTTTTTTGAAGAAAAAGTGGGGGAAAGTGGTTTGAAGTGGGAAATATTTCCTAACTTTACAACATCAAACTGAAGGGGCTGTCGCGAGGGGAACGGGTTTGCAGGGAGTTGATAGACAGTGGCTTTTGTTTTTAGTGAAAGATGTTGTATTAAAAAAGAATGGTTATGCCTACTTTTATCGGAGATTATGTATGCAAGGCGGACAGCAAGTGCCGGGTGGTGGTGCCGGCTTCCTTCCGGAAGGCGATGACGGGGGAAGGGGCGTCGGTGTTTGTGCTGCGGCGTAATGTTTTCGAGCCTTGCATCGACATGTATCCTTTGGAGGAGTGGGAGCGGATGATGGAGGATATCCGGGCGAAGCTGAATGTGTTCAGCGCGAAGCATGTGGCTTTTTTGCGCGAGTTTTGCCGGGGGACGCAGGAGGTGGAGATGGACGGGAACGGGAGGGTGCTGTTGCCGAAGCGTATTCTTGCGGATGTGGGCATTGACAAGGAGATGGTGTTTGCCGCCCAGGACAAGTCAATCCAAATCTGGGATGCGGACACTTATGCGCGTGTCGCCATGGAGCCCGGGAAGTTGAGCGCTTTGGCGGAAGAGATTTTTAAAGGATGATTTTAAAGGGAAACGGTTATGTCTGAGTATCATGTGCCTGTATTGCTGAAGGAGTCTGTGGACGGTTTGGATATCCAAGCGGGGGGGCGGTATGTGGATTTGACTTTTGGCGGAGGGGGGCATTCGGCTGAGATTTTGCGGAGAATGGACGGCGACGCCCGGCTAATGGCTTTTGACCAGGATGAGGATGTGTTGGGGCATGTGCCGGAGGATGGGCGGTTGATTTTCGTGAATCACAATTTCCGTTATTTCAGGAATTTCATGCGTTATTACGGATGGGAGAAGGCGGATGGGATTTTGGCGGATTTGGGGGTTTCGTCGCATGAGTTCGACGAGGCGGAGCGGGGGTTTTCGTTCCGTTTTGACGCGGCGTTGGATATGCGTATGAACCAGCGGGGGCGTCTGACGGCGGCAGAGGTGTTGAACCGGTATGACGTGGGGCGGCTGGCGGCTGTTTTCAAGGAGTATGGCGAGGTGGAGAATGCCCGCCGGCTGGCGGATGCCGTCGTGAGGGGACGGGCGGAGGGGGAAATCCGGACGTCGGGGGATTTTTACCGTGTGATTGAGGCTTGCATCCCGAAGATGAAGGAGAAGAAGTATTTGGCAAAAGTGTACCAGGCGTTGCGGATTGAGGTGAACGGGGAGTTGGACGCTTTGAAGGAGATGCTGGAGCAGGCTGTGGAGGTGTTGAGGCCGGGGGGGCGGTTGGTGGTGATTACTTACCATTCGCTGGAAGACCGGATTGTCAAGAATTTTCTGAAGGCGGGGAATGCCGAAGGGCGGGAGGAAAAGGACGTGGTGTTCGGGCATGTGGCACGGAGTTTTGAGGTGTTGAACCGCAAGGTGATTGTGCCTTCGGACGAGGAGGTGGCGCGGAATCCACGGGCACGCAGCGCCAAGTTGCGGATAGCGAAGAGATTAACGATGAATGATTAATGATTAACGATGCGGGATATGGAGAAGGAAGAGGATTATAATACGGAGGTTGCCGATGCGGAGGGCAAAGGCGGAAAACGGGGCTCTTCCCTGAAGGGGCTGCTGGAAGGGAAGTTGTTGGCTGAGAAGCTGAGGGCGAACAGGCGTTTTGTGCTGTTTGTGACGGCGTTGGGGATTGTTTATATTGCGAACGGTTATTCGACGGAGAAGTTGTACCGGGAGCGGGTGGCATTGGAGGGAGAGGTGCGTGATTTGCGTTTTGAATCCATTACGGCTGCAGCTGACTTGATGTTTATGTGCAAGCAGTCGGAAGTTATCAAGCGGATAAAGGCGGAGGGCTTGGACTTGGAGGAAAGCCAGGAACCTCCGATGAAATTATATAGATGAGCATAGAATTATGGCAGCGAGAGAAGACATAAGTTTGCGGACGATTATTGTGTACATCGGGGTGATGCTTTGCGCAGCGGGCATCGTGGCACAGGCTGTTGCCGTGATGACGGTGAAGCGGGGCAAGTGGCTGGAGATGGCGTCGGCGAATGTGCCTGTGCGTCCGGTGAACATTGCGCCGAACCGAGGGGATATTTGGGCTGCTGACGGGCGGATATTGGCGACTTCGGTGCCTTTTTATGAGTTGCATTTTGACCCGGTGGCAGTGAATGCGGAGGTGTTTCGGGAGAAGGTGGACAGTTTGGCTTATTGCTTGTCGGCTTTTTTCAAAGATGCGAGCAAGGCTTCGTATAAGGAGAAGTTGCAGCGGGCACGGCGGAATAATGACCGCTATCTGTTGATTAACCGGAGAAGGGTGAATCATACGGAGTTGAAGAAAATCAGGACGTTTCCTATTTTCCGTTTGGGGAAGAACCGGGGCGGTTTTATTGCCGAGGTGTATGACAGGCGCCTGCAGCCCCATCAGAATCTGGCAAGCCGTACCATCGGGTATCTGAACAGTTCGGAGGAAGGAGGACGGGAAGGACGTGTGGGGCTGGAAGCTGCTTTCGAGAACGAACTGAAAGGGGAAGAGGGCAAGGGCATGAGGCGGATGATGTCGGGCACGTGGATGACTGTGGCAGAGCAGGAACCGGAGAACGGGCATGACATTGTGACGACAATCGATGTGGATTACCAGGATATTGTGCAGCATGCGTTGAAAAAGCAGTTGGAGAAGAGCATGGCAACGGACGGGTGCGCCATCCTGATGGAGGTGAAGACGGGGGACATTAAAGCCATTGCGAATATGTCGAGGGGGAAGGACGGCACGTATTCGGAGACGCAGAACTTTGCCATCAGCGGGGCGGGGGAGCCGGGGTCGGTGATTAAGGCGGCTACGTTTATTGCGTTGATGGAGGACGGGTATGTGACACCGGAAGATACGATAGATTTGGGAGAGTCCGGCGTGTATAAGTTTTATAAGAGGACGCTGAGGGAAGCGCATGGAGGCTTGGGGAAGGTGACGGTGCAGCAGATGCTGGAGAAGTCGGCGAACGGGATTGCCAAATTGGTGAACGATTATTACAAAGACCAGCCGGAGAAATTTGTGAACCGCTGGTATGCCATGGGGTTGGACAAGAAAACAGGCATTTGCCTGCCGGGAGAGGCACAGCCTTATATTAAGCACCCGAAGGATAAAACGTGGTCGGGCATCAGTTTGCCGTGGATGGCTTTCGGGTATGAGACCCAGTTTACGCCTTTGCAGATATTGGCGTTTTACAATGCCATTGCGAACGACGGGCAGCGGATGCGCCCCCGGTTGGTGAAGGAAATCCGCAGCCATGGGGAGGTGGTGAAGCATTTTGATACGGAGGAAGTGGGGGGACGGATTTGCAGCCGGAAGACGTTGGAATATATCCGGCAGATGTTGGAAGGCGTGGTGGAGAACGGCACGGCACGGAATGTTTATACGGAGCATTACCGGATTGCGGGAAAGACAGGGACGGCTCGTATTGCCAAGGGGGGCAAATATCTTTCCGGAGCTTACCGAGCCAGTTTTGTGGGGTATTTCCCGGCGGACGAACCGTTGTATTCTTGCATTGTGGTGATTGACAATCCCCGGAACGGTTATTATGCGACGACGGTTTCTGCACCTGTGTTTAAGGAGATATCTGACAAGGTGTATTCCATGGCGTACGTGCAGTATGGCGAGCCGGAATATGAGACAGACCGTTCGTTGCCGGTGTGCAAGGACGGGCTGAAGAAGGATTTCAGGACGATTTTTGCTGATTTGGACATTGAGGCGGATGGCTGGCGGGATGCGGGGGATACGGATTGGGTGTCGACGGTGAGCGGCGAAGGCGAGTGCATTAAAGTGGAACCAAGGGAGATAGATTACTCGCTGGTGCCCAATGTGATGAATATGGGGTTGCGGGATGCTTTGTATGTGCTTGAAAATGCAGGTTTGAAGGTGGGCGTGTCGGGGGCAGGCATGGTGCGCAAGCAGTCTTTGCAAGCCGGCAGCAAAGTGCTGAAAGGCAGTTATGTGTTAATTGAATTACGTTGAAATGTAGAATAGATACAGAGAAACAGATATTGGCTATGAAAAGGTTAAGCGAATTATTGGAGGGAGTCCCCGTAAAAAAACGGCATGGGGAAATGGAACGGGAGATTGGAAGCATCCATTTTGATTCCAGGGCAATAGGACAGGGGGATTTGTTTGTTGCGCAACGTGGCGTGAGTGTCGACGGGCATCTTTTTATTCCGAAAGCGGTGGAGGCAGGATGTGCGGCAGTGGTTTGCGAGGAATTGCCGGAGGAGTTGGCAGAAGGGGTGACATACGTGGTGGTGGATGATTCATCCGAGGCTTTGGGAAGGTTGGCTTCTAATTATTACGGCCGTCCTTCCGAGAAATTGAAATTGGTTGGTGTGACGGGCACGAACGGCAAGACAACGACGGCGACGTTGCTGTATGAGATGGCAAAATTGTTTGGTTTTAAAGCCGGTTTGCTGTCAACCGTGTGCAATTACATCGGTGATGAGGCGGTGGCAGCCACGCATACAACTCCGGATGCTTTGGCTATCAATGCCTATATGAGGCAGATGGTGGACGCCGGTTGTGCTTATTGTTTCATGGAGGTCAGTTCGCATGCCGCCCACCAGAAACGGATTGCGAGTTTGGATTTTGACGGGGCTATTTTTTCAAATATCACGCATGACCATTTGGATTACCATAAGACTTTCAGGGCTTATATTGAAGCCAAAAAAACATTCTTTGACCGTTTGCCTGCCCATGCATTTGCGCTGACCAATGCAGATGACAAGAATGGGATGGTGATGTTGCAAAATACGAAAGCACGAAAATATACGTATTCTTGCCGGACAATGGCGGATTTTATGTGCAAGGTCGTGGAGCGGCATTTGGACGGAATGTTGCTGAAGTTGGATGGCCGGGAAGTCTGGACAAAATTTGTGGGTGGTTTTAATGCTTACAATATTTTGGCAGTGTATGCGGCTGCTTGCTTGTTGGGGTTTGACAAGGAAGAGGTCTTGAAGAATGTCAGCCTTCTTGTGCCGGTGTCCGGACGTTTTGAGACTTTGGTATCTGCCCAAGGCGTGATGGCTGTCGTGGATTATGCCCATACGCCCGATGCGTTGGAGAATGTGCTTTCTACCATACAGGAGTTAATAGGGAAAGAAAATCAAATCCTTACAGTTGTGGGAGCCGGAGGAGACAGGGATAAAACCAAGCGTCCGGAAATGGCTGAGGCGGCTTGCCGGTATAGCGACCGGGTGATTTTGACTTCGGACAATCCCCGTAGCGAGGAGCCTGAAGCCATCATTCATGACATGGAGCAGGGCGTGAAAGCCGAATGGGCAGACAAGGTGAAGAAAGAAGCCGACCGAAAAAAGGCGATTGGCATGGCTATCGGCATGGCACATCCGGGAGATATTGTTTTGATTGCCGGTAAAGGGCATGAAAACTATCAGGAAATCAAAGGTGTGAAACATCATTTTGACGACAAGGAAGTCGTTCGGGAGATTTTTGGAATGGGAACTATTCATTATTAATGTAGGCGATATGTTGTATCATTTGTTTCAGTATTTGGACAGTTTGAATTTTCCGGGAGCCGGAATGTTTCAATACATTACTTTCCGTTCCGGTTGCGCGATTATTCTCTCTTTGGTGATTGCGGCGGTTTTTGGGAAGAAGGTTATCCGCCTTTTGCAGAAGCAACAAATTGGGGAGGAAATCCGTGATTTGGGACTGGCGGGGCAGATGGAAAAGAAGGGGACGCCGACGATGGGGGGAATCATTATTCTGTTGGCAATATTGATTCCGGTACTATTGTTTGCCCGTTTGGATAACATTTATATTCAGCTGATGCTGATTTCCACTGTGTGGTTGGGGGTAATAGGCTTTGCAGATGACTATATTAAAGTATTTCGCAAACATAAGGAAGGTTTGAAAGGCAAATTCAAAGTGATTGGGCAGGTCGGTTTGGGGCTGATTGTGGGTTTGACTTTGTATTTGAGCGATGATGTGGTTATTCGGGAGCGGGTTTCTTTGGCAGAAATCGGGGTGGAAACAAGCATTGTGGATGAGGGCTTTGTGCAGGAAGATGCGCAGAAAGCATTGACTAAAGACGTGAAGTCAACCAAGACGACGATACCTTTCTTTAAGAATAACGAGATGGACTATGCTTGGTTTACCTCTTGGGCGGGCGAACATGCAGAAACCTTGGGGTGGATATTGTTTGTGGTAGTTACGATTTTTATTATCACGGCGGTATCCAATGGCGCCAACCTGACCGACGGAGTGGATGGCTTGGCAACAGGCACGTCTGCCATTATCGGGGCAACGTTGGGTATACTTGCTTATGTGTCAGGTAATATGGTTTATGCAGATTACTTGAATATCATGTATATTCCCCATTCCGGAGAGTTGGTGGTGTTTATCTCGGCATTTATCGGAGCGACTATCGGCTTTTTGTGGTATAATTCTTATCCGGCGCAGGTGTTCATGGGCGATACCGGCAGTTTGGCATTGGGAGGCATTATAGCGGTGTTTGCCATTATCATCCATAAAGAGTTGTTGATTCCGATTTTGTGCGGGATTTTCTTGATGGAAAATCTTTCAGTGGTCATGCAAGTGAGCTATTTCAAATATACGAAGCGGAAATATGGCGAAGGACGGCGCATTTTTCTCATGTCTCCCTTGCACCATCATTTCCAGAAAAAGGGGATTCCGGAGCCCAAGATTGTAACCCGTTTTTGGATTATCGGGATTATTCTTGCGGTGGTAACGATAGTGACTTTGAAAATACGTTAAATATTGATTGCGATGAAATTAGTAGTTTTAGGCGGTGGAGAAAGCGGTGTCGGCGCGGCATTGTTGGGCAAAAAGGAAGGCTATGAAGTATTTTTGTCTGATAAGGGGCAATTGGCTGCACATTATCGTCAGGTTTTGGTGGAACGGGGAATTGAATTTGAAGAGGGGCATCATACAGAAGCCCGGATATTTGCAGCGGACGTTGTGGTTAAAAGTCCGGGAATTCCGGATGCTTTGCCGATGATTGTACGTTTGAGGGAACAGGGAACAGAGGTGATTTCAGAGATTGAGTTTGCCGGCAGGTATTCTTCTGCCCGCTATATTTGCATTACGGGCAGCAATGGAAAGACGACAACGACTTTGCTGACGCATCATATTCTGACGCAGGCAGGCGTGGATGCAGGGCTTGCGGGAAATGTCGGACGCAGTCTTGCTGCCCAAGTGGCAGAGGAGGCACATCCTGTTTATGTGGTGGAATTGTCGAGTTTCCAATTGGACGGAATGTTCCGGTTTCGGGCGGATATTGCTTTACTGACGAATATTACCCCCGACCATTTGGACCGTTACGATTATAAATTTGAAAATTATATATGTTCTAAATTTCGGATATTGAATAACATGCGTCCGGAAGATTTGTTTATTTACAGCCTGGACAGCGAAGCGGTGACGCAACATCTGGCAGGGATGAATGTGGTGCCAGAGCAAGCCGGTTTTACATACGGGGCGGGCGAAGGGGCTGCGGCTTGGATGGAGGGCAATCGGGTAAATGCCCGTTTGGGAAACCGTTCTTTCAGTATAGACAAAGACGAGATAAGCATTCACGGGCGGCACAATGTCTACAATGCGATGGGTGCCATTTTGGCTTGCATGCGGATGGGGTTGAGCGATGAGCAGATAGCGGATGGCTTGCGCACTTTCCCGCAGGTGGAGCACCGCTTGGAGACTGTGGCAGTAAAGAATGGAGTGAAGTATATCAATGATTCAAAGGCAACCAATGTAGATTCTACATGGTATGCGTTGGATGCTATGACGGCGCCTGTCGTCTGGATTGCAGGCGGCACGGACAAGGGGAATGATTACAGTGCTTTGTTCGATTTAGTGAAAGAGAAGGTGAAAGTGCTGATTTGCATGGGGATAGACAATGCCAAATTAGTGATGGATTTCAGTCCGCTCTGCACGGTAGTGGATACGACTAGCCTGGAGGAGGCGATGAGGGCTGTGCGCCGTTATGCGGTGCCGGGGGATACCGTATTGTTGTCTCCCTGCTGTGCAAGTTTCGACTTGTTTAAAAATTACGAGGACAGGGGCAGGCAGTTCAAGGAAGCAGTAAGAGAACTTTAAAAAGAAAGCGGAATATGGTCAATTTTGCGAAAAGGTTGTTCAAAGGCGACAAGATATTGTTGATTATGGTGATTGCGTTGATGTTCATCTCCTTGTTGGTGATTTTCTCATCCACAGGGCGGTTGGCATACAACGAACAAGGGGGGAACACGTGGCATTACGTCTTGCGGCAATTGATGTTGTGTGCGAGCGGATTGGTCATTATGTGGGGCATGAAATTCTTTTCGTGGCGTTGGCTTTACCAGAATGTAGGCATCTTGTTGTTGGTTGCGGCGGCATTGGTGGGCTTGGCGGCTTTTGGGGGGCAGAACATCAACGGGGCGGGGCGTTGGATTCGGATACCGCTCATCGGCATCACGTTCCAGCCTTCGGAGATAGCCAAAATAGCCATTGTATTGTATTCTGCAAAGCTTTTGTCTGATTTCCAAGAAGAGCGAGGCTGTTCTTCCCAAGTGTTGAAGTACTTTTGGGCACCGGTAGTGGTGATTGGGTTGATATTTTTGGACAACTTCTCGACCTCGGCATTGGTGGCAGTCGTCTGTTTGGTCATGTGTTGGGTGGCTCGGGTGCGTTGGCAATTGTTGGCAAAGACGTTGGGGGTCTTGTTTGGGACGTTATTGGTGTTGATACTTTTAGGTTTGGCTTTCCCCAAGATACAGGAAGCCGGGCGTATAGGCACTATCATTGGGCGTGTGACCAGCTTCGTTGTGAAAGACGACGATACCGAGGAAGGGAAAAACTACAATTACCAGTCCGACCAAGCCCACATAGCCGTAGCCAAAGGTGGAATATTGGGTTGCGGACCGGGCAATAGCACGCAACGGAATTTTTTGCCGCATCCCTATTCTGATTTTATTTATGCGATTATCATTGAGGAATATGGTTTGGGAGGAGGGATTGCCATCTTATTTATTTATACTGTCATTCTTTTCCGGGTGGGGGTTATTGCCCGGCGGATTATGAAGGCGGAGCATGTGGTCAATCCTCGCGGCCGGCCGGAGATATTTCCGGCATTGATGGTCTTTGGATTGGGATTTACCATTGTCTTGCAGGCGATATTCCACATGGGGGTGAATGTGGGTTTGTTTCCGGTGACCGGACAAACTTTGCCATTAGTCAGCATGGGAGGTACGTCCTTATGGTTTATTTGTGTATCTTTGGGAATTATTTTGAATACAGCTTATAGCTTTTCGCCGGAAGGTATTGCAGAAGAAGAGCAGGCTGAAAAAAGGTATTTTTGGAGTAAGAGAAATGAGGTGAAGGCTCAGGAAGAATCGCTTGATGAGGAGGAAGAGATGTGGGAAGCGGAGGAGGAAACGGAGCAAAGACGGGAGGAACGTCACGGACGCAGGCAGGTGAGGGGCAATGTGGAAGAAACTGGAGATTGGGATGTCGTGGAGGAGGAAGAATTGCCTGGCGCGAATGATGCGTTGGAAGAGGAAGGCAGGAAGGTTTTGAAAGAATTGCAGCGGCGGGGAAGGAGGTCTTATCGGAGCAATGACGATGGAAATGAAAATGATTTGTATGATGGAATTAAAAATAGATAATATGAAACGAGTGATAATCAGTGGAGGCGGAACGGGAGGGCATATCTTTCCGGCTTTAGCCATTGCGAATGCGTTGAAGCGTTTGGCTCCTGACATTGAAATCTTGTTCGTAGGCGCGGAGGGGAAGATGGAAATGGAAAAAGTGCCTGAAGCCGGCTATCGCATCATAGGGCTGCCGGTGCGGGGTTTTCAGCGTCGCCTGACGTTTGAAAATGTGAAGGTATTGCTGAATTTGTGGCGGAGTTTGCGTAAAGCAAAGCATATTATTCGTGATTTCAAACCCGATGTGGTGGTGGGCGTTGGCGGTTATGCCAGCGGACCGATAGGCAGAGAAGCCGCCAAGGCGGGGATTCCCCTTGTCCTGCAAGAACAAAACTCTTATGCGGGGGTGACTAATAAGCTCTTGGCGAAACATGCAGCCTGTGTCTGTGTGGCGTATGACGGGATGGAACGCTTCTTTGGGGCGGATAAGATAGTATTTACCGGCAATCCTGTCCGTAAAGATTTGCTGTTGGTAAAAGACCGGCGGGAGGAGGGAATTGCCTTCTACGGATTGGATTCCCGCAAGCGCACTGTGCTTGTGACAGGAGGAAGTTTAGGGGCAAGGACATTGAATTTGGCTGTAAAGAGAAATTTGGAGCGGTTTGCTGCCCGCCAGGATATACAGGTGCTGTGGCAATGCGGCAGCTACTATTATGAAAGTTTGCGGCAGGAGTTGGAAGGCAAATTGCCTGCCAATGTGTGCCTGACTGCCTTTTTGAAGCGGATGGATTTGGCATACGCCTGTGCGGACGTAGTGGTGGCGAGGGCTGGGGCAGGCACCATTTCGGAATTGTGCCTGTTGGGCAAAACGGCAATTTTAGTGCCTTCTCCAAACGTGGCAGAAGACCATCAGACGAAGAATGCCATGGCATTGGTCAGCAAAGATGCAGCGATGATGCTAAAAGACAGTGAGGCTGAGGAGAAAATGGGCGACATGCTGGAAGCCTTGTTGGACGATGAGGCAAAAATGGCGGGATTGAGAAAATCCATTGAAGCATTGGCAGTTCGAGATTCTGATGAGAAGATTGCCCGTGAGATATTGGCTTTAATTGAAAAATGACGGATATGGAAAAAGTGGTCAGCGATGCGATAAAGCAGGTTTATTTTTTAGGTATTGGGGGCATCGGGATGAGTGCATTAGCCCGTTATTTCAAGGCTTGCGGTTATGCGGTGGCTGGTTATGACCGCACGCCTTCTGATTTGACAGAAAAAATGCGGACAGAGGAAGGCATTGGGGTGAATTACAAGGATGAGGTCGACGAAATACCCCATGCGTTTCGGGACGTCCGTTCCACCTTGCTGGTGTATACGCCTGCCGTGCCACAGGATAACCGGCAGATGCTTTTCTTCAAATCACAGGGCTTTGAATTGCACAAACGTGCGGAAGTTTTGGGCATGATATCCCGTTTGAAGAAAGCCATTTGTGTGGCAGGTACTCATGGGAAGACAACTGTTTCGACCATGACCGCTTTCCTCCTTCATCATTCCCGTATAGGATGCAGTGCCTTTTTGGGAGGTGTGTCGGTAAATTTCGGTTCCAACCTCCTCTTAAACCACGACTCTCCCTACGTGGTAATTGAAGCGGATGAGTTTGACCGTTCGTTTTTACACCTGAGTCCGGTACTGGCAGTTATAACCTCTATGGACAACGACCACTTGGATATTTATCAAGACAGAAGCCATTTGTTGGAAGCGTTCGAAGCTTTTGGCAACAAAGTCGTACCGGGCGGGCGGCTTTTCTTGAAACAAGGGTTAGTCTTGCCAAAAGCCTGCGTGGAAGCGACCTATGGTGTCAATGGAGAAGCTGATTGCCGGGCAGAGCATTTGAGGATGCAAGAAGGCAAATACTTGTTTGATTATTATGGCAGAGGAGTGGTAATGAGAGACTTGTGTTTGGGGGTGCCGGGGCGTTTGAATGTGGAGAATGCCGTGGCAGCAATCACCTTGGCATTGGAGGCGGGCGTGCAGCCGGACGAGATTCGTGCGGCATTGCCTCTGTTCCGTGGGGTCTTGCGGCGTTTTAATATTCATTACAATGAGGGAGGACGGATATACATTGATGACTATGCCCACCATCCGCGTGAAATAGAGGCGACTTTGCGTTCCGTGAGGGAAATATGGCAGGATAAGAAAATGACAGTGGTTTTCCAGCCCCACCTCTATTCGCGTACAAAAGATTTCTATTTGGAGTTTGCCCATAGCCTGAACCTGGCAGACGAAGTAATCCTGTTGAATATCTATCCGGCGAGGGAATTACCCATTCCCGGAGTAACTTCCGAGTTGATTGGCAGGCACATGACCGTGCCGGTACGGATGTTGCACAAAGAAGAATTGGTGGATTACATTGGCAGCCATTTCAGAGATGGCATCTTGATAACCATGGGGGCAGGAGACATTGATCGGTTGGTAACGCCAATTACTCTTGCTTTGCAGAAAGGAAAAAATGAACCGACAGGGAAAGGACGTTTATGAAAAAAGCTTTACCTTACATATTATTCGCCGGTTTGCTTGCATACCTGATAATTGTGCTTACCTTTGCAATGATGAAAGAGGGGGAGGTGAGATACAAAGGCTTGCAAGTTGTCGTGGACAATTTCAACGGTAACGCATTTATTGGGGAAGATGACATACACGAAATCATTAAACGCCATTACGGGGATTTGGACAGCGTGAACGTCGTGTCAATAGACAAGGACAGCATGGAGCATGTCCTGTGTCGGGAACCGGAAATCAAGTCTGCCCAGGTCTATTACAGTTTGGACGGTTATATGCATGTAAACATTACCCAGCGCGTACCGGTATTGCGAATCATGTCAGGGAAAGGTTATTACATCGACGAGGAGGGTGGAGTCATGCCCCTTTCGCCCAAATACACAGCCCGTGTGATGGTGGCGACGGGAAATATCTCCAAAGACTTTGCTTGTAAGGAATTATATCCTTTCGTGATGTTTTTGAAAGAAGACAAACTTTGGAATGCCTTGGTAGAGCAGATTGTAGTCTCCGGCAAGGAAGTGAGCCTGATACCGAAAGTCGGAAATTTCCGTATTGTATTGGGAAAATTGGAAAATGTCGGCAAGAAGATGGAAAACCTGCGCCTCTTTTTGGAAGAAGGCATCGCTTTGAAAGGCTGGAATGTCTACAAAGAAATCAATCTGAAATTTGAAAATCAGATTGTCTGTGTGAAACGATAGTGAAATAAAAATAAATGAGCGGCTTATGATTACTGCATCTTTGGATATGGGAAGTGAGAAAATGGTGATGGCATGGGCGGAGACCGGACAGGGGAATCATCGTTTGTTAGCTGTAAAGTATTTGCCTTCCCAAGGTATGGAACGGGGGATGGTGAAAGATTGGGAGAAAATGCGGGCATGTGTGCAGGCTTTGCTGTCTGAATTGACAAAGGAGCATCAAGTGGATGTTTTGAATGTGGCATTGGCGGGCAAAGCGGTACATGTGTTTGAAAAAGAAGTGACGGTGGCAGTGCAAAAGAAAACAGTCGAGCAGGGGGATTTGAACCGTGCCTTGGCGCGTTGCCGTGAAGAGTTGGCGGATGTGCGCGAAGAGGTGGTGGATTTGATACCCTTTGCTTATTCAGTGGATAAATCTGAACCGATGGCAAATCCGTTGGGGAAAAGCGGTCATTACCTGAAAGTTACTTATCAAGTCTATACTGCCGATGCCGATTATTTGTCGAAATTGCGGGGAGTATTGGAATTGGGGGAAATCGGGAAAGTCTGCTTTTATCCGGCAACACGTGCCTATGTGGAAGGCTTGAATCTTTCCGCTTCCGATAATGTGGCGTTGGTCGATTTGGGGGCAATGGGCATTCAAATGGCGTCTTTCCGGGAAGGGCTGCTGGAATACGATGCCTATTTGCCTTTGGGGGCGCATGCCATAGACAAGGATATTATGACCGCTTACAAGATTGATGCCTCGCAGGCGCAGGCATTGAAGCATGAGGAAGGACAGGCATATCGGGCGATTTGCAAGAATCGGAGCGTGCAGATTCCGGGCACTCGCCTTACGTTGGACAGCCGGGACCTTTCAATGATTATCCAGAGCCGTGCGGAAGAATTGCTCGAAGGGGTGGTTTTCCTCTTGCAAAAATGGGGTTTTGACACTCCGAATGCCAAGATTTTGCTTACGGGAGGCGGCAGCAACCTGAGAGATGTGGATGTGTTGTTGCATCGCATTTCGGGATGTGCCGTAGAGAAAGCCGTGGTTGTGGGCGTGCAGGCTTCGAAAGAAAATGTGCTGCAGAATCCGGATTACTTTATGGCATTGGCTTTGTTGTTGTGTGAACCGGTGATGGAAACGGCGGCAGCCGGGGAGTCTTCTTTGAAGAATGTAATTAAGAAGTTTTTTGGCATCTGACCGATTGTTTGATTTAATTTAGTTTGAGTTATGGAAATAGAAGACGAAGGAATAGGCTTAACGATACCGGAACAGCCACAGGAAGAGTCGATTATTAAAGTGATTGGTGTCGGTGGCGGCGGAAGCAATGCCGTGAACCACATGTTTGAACAGGGCATTCACGGAGTGGACTTTGTCGTCTGCAATACGGATATACAGGCTTTGCGGCAGAGCCGGGTGAGGAATCGCATACAGCTTGGCAAGCAATTGACGGAAGGCCTTGGGGCAGGATGCAACCGGGAGCGGGGGCGCGAAGCGGCTTACGAAAGCATGGACTATGTGGATGCCATCCTGAAAAACAAAACCAAAATGGTATTCATCACAGCCGGTATGGGAGGCGGAACGGGAACAGGGGCTGCGCCTGTCATTGCTGCCCGTGCGAGGGAACTGGGAATCCTGACCATTGGCATCGTGACCCTGCCTTTTTCTTTTGAAGGCAAGCGGAAGATTGAGCCGGCAATGATGGGCATTGACGAATTGGAGCAGCAGGTGGATGCCCTTCTGATTATCAACAACGACCGGTTGTTGGAGATTTACGACAATCCGAAATTGTCTGTAGCTTTTGCGAAAGCCAATGATGTTTTGACTATTGCAGCCAAGAGTATTGCGGAAATTATCACGGTGCGTGGAAAAGTAAACGTGGATTTCAAGGATGTCGAGAGCGTAATGAAAAATAGCGGGGTTGCCTTGATGGGGTCTGCCGAGGCGTCCGGAGAGAACCGCGCTTTGGAGGCATTGGAGAGTGCTTTGGTTTCTCCGTTGCTGAATAGCAGCGATATTCGCGGCGCATCCAACGTCTTGTTGAATATGTTGTACGGCGACAAAGAAATTTTGGTCAAAGAGCGCCGGTTGATAATAGATACTTTGCAGCAGAAAATTGGAGGCGGGGTGGACATCATTTGGGGTACAGGCAAAGACGATTCTTTAGGTGATAAATTGCGGGTGTCTGTCATTGCGACAGGTTTTAACCGCAATCGCAACGATTTGCCTAATGCATCCGCGTCGGCAGCTCCTCTCCGCAAAACGCAGTTTAAAGTGGAGGAAATGCCGGAAGATTTGGAAATGAAAGTCACCGACTCCGGTGAGGAGGAACGGAAAGCGCGCGAGCTTCGCCGGAAGCAGGAAGAGAATAAGGCACGCCGGATGCGTCAAAGCGAGAAGCCGCGCACGTCGCCTGCTCGCACCCCGCTGCAAGGAAAGAATGCTGTGCCGGACACCGATAGCTGGCTGAAACGCAAATTTGGAAGTATTGATTCTTTGTTTGACTAAATCGGAAACGCCATGATTAATTTTAATTTGAACGAACAAATCCCGAATATTATCAAGGTAATAGGCGTTGGCGGAGGCGGAGAGAATGCCGTGGAATACATGTACGAGCAGGGAATTTATGCTGTGGATTTTGTGATTTGCAACACCGACAAGCAGGTTTTGGAGGCTTCTCCCATTCCGAATAAGATTCTGATAGGCGAGGAATTGACAGAAGGCTTGGGGGCAGGCAATGACCCGAATGTGGGACGGCAGGCTGCCGAGAACAGCAAGGATAAACTTGTCGAAATGCTGAAGCAGAACACCAAAATGGCGTTCATCACCACCACCCTGGGCGGTGGCACGGGCACAGGGGCGGCTCCCGTGGTGGCAGAATTGGCACAGGAGTTGGGCATCCTCACCGTAGGCATTGTCACGGTGCCTGAACGTTCGGAAGGGCGTAAGCGGGTTTCCCAGGCTGCGGCGGGCTTGAAGCTCTTGAAGCAGTATGTCGATTGTATGATTGTCGTGGACAATGAAAATATTGGGAAATATTTTGAAGACCTGACCAACTCCGAGGGATTCAACAAGGCGAATGAAGTTCTGAACATCGCCGTAAAGGGCATCGCTGAAATCATCACTCTGCCGGGCTACATCAATGTGGATTTCGCGGATGTGAAAACCGTCATGACCAAAGGCGGTGTTGCCATCATGGGAGCGGCAACGGCTTCCGGTGAAGGACGGGCGATACGGGCAATATCTGAAGCCCTCGAAAGTCCCCTCTTGAACAACAGCGACATTTTGGGCGCCCGCGACATTTTGTTGAACATTACCTCCGGGGCAGAGGAGGTGACAACCGATGAAATGACAGAGATAACCTCCCACATCCTCCGCAAAGTGGGCAACAATGCGGCGGTTATCTGGGGCGTGGGCACGGATATGAATCTGGGTGACGCCCTTTCGGTGACCATCATCGCGACGGGCTTTCCGGAAACAGAAATTGATTTGATGAGTGGCGATGCCCGGAGACGGAAAAATGAGGAGAAAATCATTTTGCGGGAAGCTGATGTGCGCCTGCATCCCAATTTGACGCCTGCAGAAATCCGTGAGCTGGAGGATTTCCCTGCCTACGAGAGGAGAGATTTGCTGATTAATTGAATGAATAAACGCAACCGCAGGGTTGCAATAACAGATTAGATGGAAAAATTTAAAGAATTAGGTTTACAAGGAAAAATCCTGAAAGGAATAGAAGATTTAGGTTTTGAACAGCCCACTCCGATTCAGGAGAAAGTGATTCCCGTGATTTTGGGAGAAGAGAACGATTTAGTTGCCTTGGCACAGACGGGCACGGGCAAAACGGCAGCATTCGGGTTGCCGCTTTTGCAAAAGCTGGAAACCGCCCTGCCCGAAGTGCAGGTATTGGTGTTAAGCCCTACCCGCGAGCTCTGCATGCAGATAGGCAAGGACTTTCAGAACTACGCAAAATATCGCCCGGACATCAAAGTGGTCTGTGTCTATGGCGGTGCAGACATCCGCAAGCAAATCAAAGAGATAAAACAAGGCTGCCATGTCCTGCTGGCAACCCCCGGACGCCTCTGCGACCTCATCAGGCGCGAAGCCGTCAGCATCGAATATGTACGGGCGGTCGTCCTCGACGAAGCGGACGAGATGCTCAACATGGGCTTTAAAGAAGACCTGAATTTCATCCTTGACGAAACCCCGGAAGAGCGCAAAACCTACCTTTTCTCGGCAACTATGCCCCGCGAGGTGGAGCGCATTGCCAAGACTTACCTGCGCGCTCCCCAGGAGATTTCCACCGGAAAGAAAAACCAAGGGGCGGACACCGTCTCCCACGAATACTACCAGGTGCGTGCCAAGGACTGCTACGAGACCTTGCGCCGCGTGATAGACTGTGCCCCCGATATGTATGCCATCATCTTCACCCGCACCAAAATAGATGCCCGCGACATAGCCCGCAAACTTCACAAGGACGGCATTGATTGCGATGCCCTCCACGGCGATTTGAGCCAGGCGCAGCGTGACGACGTGATGGAACGCTTCCGTTCCAAACGCTTGAAAGTGCTGGTGGCGACCGATGTCGCAGCCCGCGGCTTGGATGTCGACAACCTGACCCACGTCATCAACTACAACCTCCCGGAGGATGTAGAGAGCTACACCCACCGCAGCGGACGTACGGGACGTGCCGGCAAGGAAGGCATTTCCGTTGCCATCATCAACTCCAAGGAGCGGGGAAAGTTGCGCCGCATCGAGAAAATCATCAAAAAAGAGTTCCAATACCGCGAAGTCCCCGGCGGCGAAGCGGTTTGCCGTGCGCAACTCCTCTGGTATGCCGACAAAATCCTGGCTGCCGAGCCCAAAGAGACATTAGAGAAATACAAGGACGAACTGTATGCGAAATTTGCTTCCCTTACCAAGGAAGAACTCTTGCAGAAAATTCTTTCCTATGAGTTCGGCAAACTCCTGAAGAAATATGCCAACGTCGAAGACCTGAACCTCCCCGAGAATGAGTGTGGCGGCAAGCGCGAAGGCAAAAAGGAGGGCAAGAAAGAAACGGACGGGCAGCACGATTTCACCACCTTCACCCTCAACATTGGCAGCGACGATGGCTTCACCCCCCGCGACCTTATGACCATCATCAACGAGAACGTCCCCCGCCGCGGCTTGGAGATTGGTGCAATCCGCATCTTTGAAGGCAACACGAAATTCGAGATAGACCTTGGCGACCTTCGCCGTTTCGCCTCCTTCTTCCGCAACGTCAGCTTCAACGGCTTGCCCTTCCACCCGGTGGAAATCAAAGACCGTTACGCCCGCGACAAAGGACGCTCCCGCGCCCCCTTCCCCGAAAAACGCCGTTTCGACAAGAAACGCGCCGACAAAGGCAAGCGCGGTCGCTTCGCCGAAAAGAAGAAAGGCATCGGCAACTCCCCTCGCCCCCGCAAAAAACGCTAACCGCGTTCATCAGAAAACAGGCGTGCCCCTCCCAACGGCACGCCTGTTTTTTTTCATCCGCCCCACCCAAACATTTGGTGGAAACCGGCAAAATCGCCAAAAAAATTTGGTGGAAACCGGCAAAATCCTCAAAAAGAAATAGTTTAAAAAAGATTGCCAAACAAATACCCCGAAAGGGTGGACATAATAATGACAAGGGCTACGTAAACCATTGTTTTCTTTGTACCTAATACACCTTGAATGACCAACATACTTGGCAAAGACAATGACGGACCTACCAACAGCAATGCCAATGCCGGACCTTTGCCCATGCCGGAAGCCAACAAGCCTTGAATAATGGGCACTTCTGTCAAAGTTGCAAAATACATGAACGCGCCTGTAAAGCTTGCAAAAAAATTAGCAAACAGCGAATTGCCGCCAACAGCCCATTCAATCCATGCGTTGGGGATAATGCCGGCTATGGCAATATTTTCGTGGCTTGAGCCTAAGAGAAAACCGGCACTGATTACGCCGATAGCCAACAAGGGCAATATTTGTTTGGCAAATCCCCAAGAGGCAAATGCCCATTCTTTGTTTTCCTCGTCACGTTTGTCGAAAAGCAGGATGATAGCTAATGCCGTGATGGCGAAAAGCATTGGCACGAGGGGGACAAATGTTTTGTTGCCTACAAACATGCCGGCGAGGACTGCGGATATGACCGTTGCCATGGCACCGAAGAATACGTGCCAGGCATTTAATTTTAAGATTTTGATGAGCGACCAACACAAGCCCAAGGACAGCGCTCCCGTGATATGCCATTTGTTTTCAAAGATGAAGTGCCATAAGCCGCTGTCTGAAGAGGAAGGCGCGCCCCAATTGGCAAAAACCAATATCAAAACCAGCGTGAAAAAATGAAATGCGGTTTGCCACAACGGGCGTTTCTCCGGCAAGGGGGTGATGTTCATTTGGTTTTCTTGCTTAGCTTTTTCCTCTTTTCTGAAAATGAATGACATGGCTAACCCAATGACAATGGAAAACAAAATCGCCCCTGCCAGTCGCGCCATGCCCATTTTTATCCCTAAAATTTTCATGGTCAGAATGATGGACAAGATGCTGATTGCCGGTCCTGAGTAGAGGAAGGCGATGGCGGGACCTAAGCCTGCGCCCCGTTTGTAAATGCTGGTAAACAGCGGCAATATCGTGCACGAGCAAACGGCAAGGATGCCTCCGGAGATGGCGGCGACTGAATAAGACAGCCATTTCTTTGCATTTGCCCCAAAATATTTCAACACAGTGCCTTGGCTGACAAACACGGCAATGCTTCCGGCAATGAAAAATGCAGGAAGCAGGCACAATATGACATGTTCCCGGGCATACCATTGTGCAAGGTCAAGGCTTGCGCGAATGGCAGTGATGAGGCTTTCGCTGCCGAGCTGCAGAAAAAATGCGATCGCATAAAGCAAGACAATCCAAAAGAGGATTTTCAATTCTTTTTTCGTATCCATTCCTGTTTTTGTTTAAATGCCAAGCAATTGTTTTATTTCTTTTTCGGACGGAATGCGTCCTTTGATTTTGACCGCCCCGTCTATCATGATGGCGGGAGTGCTGAGGATGCCTGCGTTCAATATTTCGACAATATCCTCCACTTTGCTTAGTTGTGCATCAATTCCATATTCTTCGATGATTCTTTTTATCAATTGGTAGGCGGCTGAGCACTTTGCGCAGCCTGCCCCTAAAACTTTGATTTCCATGATTCAGTTTTTCTATAAATAAATGGTGATACAATAATATGTGCCAATGGTGACAAATATTCCTCCTGCAATTCGCTTTACCCACTTTTGGGTCACTTGCATTTTTCCATAAAATTTGCTGATACGTTGTGTGCTGAACGCCAGTATCCAGGCAACAACCAAAACAGGCAGTGCGGTTGCTACGGCAAAAAATACCGGTAAAAAATAACCGCCGGCGGTCGTCGCGGACATGGGTATCAGCATCCCGAAATAAAACACTCCGCTTGTCGGGCAAAATGCCATGGCGAACAGCATGCCGAGCAGCAAAGCGCCCCAGCCTCCCTTGCGGGCTAAATTCTCCCCGTTGCCTGCCATTCCCAAGGAAGGCAGCTTTAGTTTGTTGCCGACCAGCATGAATAGCCCGATAAGCAGCAACGCCGGTCCTAAAATATTTTCCCCGTATTCGCTTATGAATTGCTGGATGCCAAACAAGCTTGCCCCCTTTTTCAAAATAGCAATCAGCGCAATGCCTAATAGTGTATAGGCGACAGTCCGTCCGAGAGTATACAGCAATCCGTTAGCAAAAACCCGGCGGCGGTTTCCGATGTCTTTGCCGATAAAGCCGACTGCGGCAATGTTTGTTGCCAGCGGGCATGGGGATATGGCGGTAATCAGTCCTAACAACAAAGCGCTCACCGCAGGCGTGTTGCTGCTGTCCAATAAAGTTTGCAACCATTCCATAATGCACTCATTTTAGTAACGCGCTGATTTTTTCCGCCAGTTCTTTTTTGAACTTTTCCGGAGCAGTCCGGGCAGTGGCGAAGGCTTGCAGGGTGAGGTTTTCGTAACGCTCCTTGCCCTCTTTCCATTGGCTGACAATCAACGACGACCAGGCGACTTGGTACCTCTCGGCAATCTTTTTGTTTTCTTCGAGGGAGAGGTCAATGGTTTTGAACACCACCCGTCCCGTTTTCACCTCCTCGGCAAATAGGGTTTCCACTGTTTCTTGGGCATTTTTCTCGATTGCCGTGCAAGTCACGCACCGTTTCTTGGTATGGAAACAGAGGACTTCCACACGGATATCCTTTTCTTGGCTTGAAGTCGTTTGTGTTTCTTCCCCCGCGTTTGGGAGAGTGCTTGGATTGCCGTAAGCCGCCAGGCTTAAGCAAAGTGCCAACATGAAAATGAATTTATTCATACAAATTGTTTTTAGTGGTTATTGAATATGTTTGTATTTCGCAAAACTACGAACACCAAGGGCAAAAAAGATGCCGTTATCCACAGCATGTCTTTTTGCCCCACGCGCATTGCCCGAAGAACTTGGCAAAGAGCTTTGAAGCCGTCTCCCAGTTTTCCCGATTGATGCAATACTTTACTTTCGGCGTTTCGATTTCGCCTTGTATCAATCCGGCATCCTTCAGTTCTTTTAAATGCTGGGAAACAGTCGCTTTGGCAATGGGCAATTCCTCATGGATGTCGCCAAAGAAGCAACACTCCTGTTTTGCCAGAAATTCGAGGATAGCCATTCTTGCCGGATGCCCCATGGCTTTGGCAAACCGGGCAATCTGCTCTTGTTCAGCTGTATATTCTTTGTTCATATTCCTGTTTTATTCAAATTGTTCGCAAATTTACGAACGATATGCGAAAATGCAAAATATATTGCCTTTATTTTTCTTGCTTCAATTGCTATTGCGAAACCAGGCTTTGATTTCCAGGCTATTCTCGCCCTGCTTAGGGGCTGTTCCCGTGTCATTACTGGTTCATCCCCGGTTATTCCCTTGTCTTGCTACGGTTTGAACCGGGACAAGACGGTGTCATCCGCCTGCCTAAAATCCTGTTGTCCTCCGATGTGGCAGGGAGCAGGACGGCATTCCTCGCCTTTTTGACCGCCTGCTTTCTGGGCTTGTTGCCAACCTCTTGCATGTCAAATAACGTTCTGTTCCCGTGTCACCTTCCATACACCTTTCATGTTACTTTCTTCCTGCGCCCATCCAGATCGGAGTTGAACCTGAATTGAACCTAAGTTGAACCTGAATTGCTACCTGAACAGGCTGTGATTTGCCCTTTGCTTCCCCGCCATCCGGGCGTGTGCAGCTTCTTGCCGCATCCCTTGCCATCCGCTGCCTGTCCGTTCTATGGTTGGTCTCTGGTTCTCCTGCCCGTTTCCCGTACCTGCCTTGTACCTCCCGTGGTTCCCGCTGCCTGAGGTGCGGCGAATCTCCGGAGCACCACCGCGGAAGGTAGAGACCAAATAAGGAGCGCAAAGGCATGTTATTAGAAATTTAATTTGTAATTTTGCAGTATTGTTACAAAAATCAGATGTAAAATGGTTCTTGAAATTCGTTTGAGCAATTTTTTCTCCATAAAGGATGAAATCGTCTTGGAGATGCAGGCTGCCAATATTCATACGAAAAAGGCAAAGGAGTTGGAAGCCAATACTTTTGTGTGCGGTAAAGAACGCCTTTTGAAAACAGTCGCCATTTATGGAGCCAACGCTTCAGGAAAGAGTAATATTATCAAAGCTATCCGTGCTTGTGTGCGGATGATTATAGAGTCGCATAATTATAATGAGGGGACTGTTTTTGCCTTTATGCCGTTTAAATTTGGCGGGATGGGACAACCGAGCCGTTTTTTTATTCGTTTTTTGATGGAAGGGGTTGAATATGAGTATGCTTTTTCCATGATGCGCACTGAGGTATTGACGGAGGAATTGTATTATTACCCGAATGGACGCCGCTCTTTGATTTTTGCAAGGGATGAAAGGAGGGGGATGGAAAAGAAGGATGTATATGAATTCCGGTCGGTTATTCGCCGTCCTTTGGATGTAGCTGAAAATACTTCGAAGAAGACGCTTTTTATTTCTCGTGCCAGCCAGATGGACAGGGAAGTAGCCAAAGAAGTATTCAGGTATTTCCGGGAACGCTTTGTGCTTAATTATACGGACTATGATTCTTTGGCGGTCGAGGCATTGTTGAGAGCAAATAAGGAGGCATTTTTGAAGGTTTTGCGGACAGCTGACAGCGATATTGTGGATGTCCGGACTCACCGCAAGGTGAAGCCATTTATTACGGCTTCTTGGGATGAGCAGGGCAATCAGTGG
Organism: uncultured Odoribacter sp.; assembly: GCA_944321145.1. GTDB lineage: Bacteria > Bacteroidota > Bacteroidia > Bacteroidales > Marinifilaceae > Odoribacter. Next base: position 43,649 of record CALUKF010000010.1, read on the forward strand.
TATCCGCGGGATAACAGGCAGGAGAACCAGTTGATGATAAAGACATTCCATCGAAGCAATCCGGCTGTCGCGTTTGATTTTTTTATGGAGGAGTCTGCAGGGACGCAGGTATTATTTATGATGATGCTGACCATAATGAATGTCATCAAAGAGAACAAGGTGTTGCTGATTGACGAGATTGAGACCAGTTTGCATACGAAGTTGGTGGAGTATATCATAGATTTGTTTCATCACAGTGATTCTGCCCAGCTGATTTATACGACGCATAATACTAATTTGTTGGATACGAATAAATTGCGCAGAGACCAAGTCTATTTTGTCAATAAACGGGATGATGCTTCGTCTGATTTGTATTCGCTTTTTGATTATAAGGATTTCCGCGAGAATATGGATATGGAAAAGGCATATTTGCAAGGGCGTTTCGATGCCATTCCGTATTAAAAAAGCAAGGTTGGCTGTTGCGGGAGAAGCTGTAAAAAGAGCCAAGAAGATGGCACCTTATCAGAATCCTTCTACGACGGTTTATCTTTTGATAGAAGCACTTAGTGAAAAATAACGGTTGAAAAGAGGGTGTATCAAATTGCGATATATTTGATGTTCCCTCTTTTTGTACTTACGATTCTTATTTTTTTGCTAAAAGGTTGTTTTCACAAACTTTATGTTTACCTTTGTTTTGATTAAACTAAATGGAAATAATAAAATGGAAAAGATCTTTTTGACACTTACAGTCATGATGCTAAGTGTTTTTACACTTTGTGCGATTCCTAATTCCAAAGAACAGATTGGATTGGACAACCTTATGGAAAGCTATACTGCATCAAACGATTCGGTCATTCAACGGATGGATGTGATTACGGCAAAAATGGAAGCTGTATATACTCAAATGAAATCGGATTCGGAAAAGAATTGGTTCGGTTTTGATATTGATTTGTCTAATATGTGGGTCGCATTTTGGGGGCTTGTCATCGGAATCGTTGCCCTTGGAGTCGGAATTGTGGGTACATGGTATGGCTATCGGGGGTTCCAAGAGTCGAAAAGATCTGCCGATGAGTCGAAAAGAACTGCTGATAATGTGATGCGTGCCTCTCTCAATGTATTGGAAGGACAATTCAACGATTTAATCAGGCATTTGTACCGGAACTTGGTATGTACATTGGCTTTCAGCCAAAAGGCATTAGAGTCTGCCTTCGATGAAGCGGAAGAAGAAAAAAAGAAAATAAGCCAATATCCTTCAGAAGAACATTTATTAAAACTCAAAATTCTCTCGGAAGATGCATTACAATTAGAAAAGTACAACAATGACCCCACTATTTATCAAAAGATGCATGAATTGAAGTTACTGTTCCGAAATTATGATATAGAAATAGACACAACGTTAATGCATCTGAAAAACAAAGATATGAAACTTAGTGAAATAAAAAATGACTTGGATACGCTAACATACAAACCTCTGCATCTTATCGAAGCAATTCGTGGTATAACAGATAAGATAATGGCTCAACAAGATGGAGGCGTGAATTTTGATGCATCTAAAAACGTTGCATCTATAATGACACGCGAACATATAAGCAAAGTGGATGATTGGAAAAAGACAAAAGCCGCGTTGGGCGTGTTCTTGAATTTAGCTAAAATCGTTCCTCCTTTCATTAAAGAAAAGGGGAAAAGAGAAGAAACAGAAAAAACGATATCCAAACCATACGATGGGTTAAGACGCTCGCGGAACCGCCTGTTCGATAAAGCAGCAATTAATACATTAAGTTATGAAGAAGATATATTCACTCTGAAAGACAAAAAAGAAGGTAAAAATAATGATTATCGTAACCAAATCAGTGAAATATACGAGAAGTTTCAAGAAATTGGCGAATTCAAGAATAATATACTCAACCAATATGACTTTAAGAACTATTTCCTCACCATGCTTTCGATTGACGTAACCATCGAACTGAGCAAGATACACATGATTGAAATTAAATAAAATAAGGGCTGGCAACTCCTGTCCCTATTTGCCGATAAAAGATTTAATTCGTTCTAATAAATAAACTATTAGTATTTTCCCTTAATATAGACTTTGGGAAGTAATGAGGGTGTATCAAATTACGATATATTTGATGCACCCTCTTTTTGTTTTTTGAGGTATGGATATTCATTGAGCAGTCATATTTTGAGAATATCCATTGGGGATTTATTCTTCGAGGAAGAGGGCGTCGCTGTCGTGGAAGCGGGAGAGCTGGCGGCGGAGGCGGTGGACTTCGCGTTGGAGGTCTTCGATGCGGGCGAGCATGTGGCGGATGGCGTCGATGCCCTCGATGTTGATGGAGAGGTCATAGTAGAGGTGGCAGTAGCGCTCCAGGTCGCCAAGTTGCGTGTCGGGGAGGCAGGGTTGCCCGTCGATGTCCTGTATCTCAATCAAGCCGCTTTCTTCGAGGAGGTCAAGGAAGTCGCGGTCGGTATGGCTTTTTTCGCAGTATTCGCTGATGATAATCCAATTCTTTTCCATGGTACGTTGTTTTGGTTATGAGTTTTGCAATTCGCGGAACAGTTGTTTTTGCTTTTCAGTGAGGTGGGTCGGGAGCTTGACTTCGTAGGTGATGAGGAGGTCGCCGAACTTGCCTTCTTCTTTGTAGACGGGGAAGCCTTTGCCTTTGAGGCGCACGCGGGTGCCGTTCTGGGTTTCGGGTTTCAGGTGGAGTTTCACCTTGCCGTTGAGGGTGTCGACGGTGATTTCGCCGCCGAGGATGGCGGTGTAGAGGTCGACGGGCACGGTCATATAGAGGTTGTCGCCTTCACGTTTGTAGACGGGGTCGTCGCCGATGACGAAGGTAATGTAGAGGTCGCCTGCGGGACCGCCGTTGATGCCTGCGCCACCTTGCCCGGCGAGGCGGATGGTCTGCCCGTCGGCGATGCCTGCGGGCACGGTGATGCGTATTTTCTTGCCGTTCACATCGAGGATTTGCTTGTGGGTCTCGGCGGCGTCGCGGAGGGAGAGGTGCAGCTCGGCGTTGTAGTCCTGTCCTTTGAAACCGCGCGCATGTCCGCGTGCGCTTCCGCGGCGGGAGCCGAAGAGGCTTTCGAAGAAGTCGGAGAATCCGCTGTCGTTGCCGTCGAAGCTGCCGCTGAATCCGCTGCCGTCCGTCGACCAGTAGGCGCCTCCCGTGCCGCTGAATCCGCCGCCGGATTGCTGGTAGCGTTGTTTTTGTGCTTCGAATTCGTCGGCATGTTTCCAGTTTTCGCCGTAAGCGTCGTATTTTTTGCGCTTTTCAGGGTCGCTGAGGACTTCGTTGGCTTCGTTTATTTCCTGGAACTTTTGTTTTGCCGTCGGGTCGTTCGGGTTCAAGTCCGGATGGTATTTGCGGGCTAATTTTTTGAATGCCTTTTTGATTTCGTCTTGGGTGGCGGTTTTGCTCACCCCTAATATTCCATAGTAATCAATGTACGCCATAGTTCTTTATCCAAAATGATTTCGTAGTGTAAAGTTACAGCATGGAGGCTTACGGTGTGCTGTAAATATGGCTAAATATTGCTAACGGGGATTAAGCGAGCAGGGTGTGTTCTACCAGGATTTTGATGCCGATGCCGATGAGGATGACGCCGCCCAGAAGCTCGACTTTCAGCCCTTTGATTTGCCCGAAGCGACAGCCGCCGAGCACGCCGAGGAAGGAGAGGGTAAAGGTGGTGAGGGCAATGACGACGGCGGGCATCCAGATGCCGGTCTGGAGGAATGCCATGCTGATGCCGACGGCGAGGGCGTCGATGCTCGTGGCGACTCCCAAGGTGAGCAGCATGCGGGTGGAAAAGGAGATGACGGATTTTTCTTCTTTTTGGAACGATTCGTAAATCATTTTTCCGCCGAGGTATCCCAGGAGGACGAAGGCTATCCAGTGGTCGAACTGGGTGATGTACGCGCTGAAGCGGCTGCCGAGGAGCCAGCCCAGCCAGGTCATGCCGCCCTGGAACCCGCCCATGATCGCTGCCATTTTCAGGGAATGCCGCCACGTGAATTTCTGCAGGCATAGCCCGCCGCTGATGCTGACCGCCAGGCTGTCCATGGACAGTCCGATGGCAATGAGGAGGATGGTGATAAAGCTCATAACGTTGTTGTGGGATTATTCAAATAAGGGTTGCCAATTCTCGTTTTGCTGGGCGGCGAAACACATGGCGATTTGTTCGCGGGTGTTTTTTTCTTCCGCCAGCGGGGGCAGTTCGTCCAAGGCGAAATAGCGGCTGCCTATGGTTTCGATGTTGGGCTGGAAAGTGCCGCCTTTTTCCCGGCAAAGGACGAAGGCTTTGCAGACATTGTAGGCGTATGGCGGGGGATTATGCCGGTTTCTGTCTTGCAGGGCGATGAGACGGACAGCTTCTACTTCCAATCCGGCTTCTTCACGGACTTCTTTGACGGTGTTGGAGCGCACGGTTTCCATCACGTCCACCCAGCCGCCGGGCAGCGACCAGGTGCCGTTGCGCTCTTCGACAAGGAGGATTTTGCCGTCTTTGAAGATGGCGGCGCGGGTGTCAAGTTTTGGTGTCTGGAATCCGGATTCGTTGCAGAACAGCCCTTTGACCTGTTCTAACGGCATGTCGTTGGCTTGGCTGACGATTTCGGCAGCTATTTCGCGTATGCGTTCAAAACGTTCCCGGTCGAAGTCATCGTGGGTGTATGTCAATCCTGCTTGCGCGATGAATTGCAGTTCTTTTGCCCATTCTAACCATTGGGGGCTGTTTGTCGGTTTCATTCGTTTTGAGATTAAAAGATTTATTCGTTGCGGTTGCAAAAGTACAATTTTGGCGGCAAGCCTCCTAATGGGCAGGGCACATTTTTGAATTTGCGGTTCGGATGCTGATTGTTCGTATTTTTTACTTTGCAACCGCTGCCTTCAAAGCGTTACAGTTTGTAACGGTTTCATGTTGTATTTGTTGTTGGTGAAATTTGTGGATTGAATGAGGAAGAGAATTATTGGATATTGGTGCTATTGATTTTATTGTGGAGGGGGCAACATTTCAGTTGTACGATAGAAACGTACAACTGATAATTCATGGAGGCAGTTGGTTACAATTTGTAACCGACTGGTTGTTTCGCAAAAATTCCTCACGCCTGCAAGCATTTGCCCGCTCCTTTGCCTATCTTTGTGGCATGGAATTGCAGACAATTGTACAGATAGGAAAGCCGGGGTTCCGGTTGGATTATGCGACGCGCATATTGATGGCGGGGTCGTGTTTTGTGGAGAACATTGGGGAGCGGATGAAGGGCTTGCAGTTTGGCGTTGATGTCAATCCTTGCGGCATTGTGTATAACCCGTTGTCCGTGGCGGACACGCTGGATTTGCTGTTGGAGGGACGGGCATTGGCGGAGGCTGACCTCTGGCACCGCGGGGGATTGTGGGGGAGTTTCCGCCACCACGGCAGTTTTTCCGCGCCGACGGCGGAGGAATGCTTGCGCAAAATCAACGACAGGCTGGAGGAATCGGCGCGTTGGCTGGCAGGGACGGACGTGCTGGTCGTCACTTGGGGTACGGCTTGGGTCTATATGCACAAAGGGGATGGACGCCTCGTTTCCAACTGCCACAAATTCCCGGCTGCCGATTTCGACCGCCGGCGTTTGGAGGTGAAGGAGATTGTAGAACGCTATGCCGCCCTTTTCCGCCGCCTGCGGGCTTTGCGTCCGGGGCTGCGCGTGCTCTTCACGGTCAGCCCTATCCGCCATTGGAAGGACGGGGCGCATGGCAATCAGTTGAGTAAAGCGATTCTCCTCTTGGCAGCCGACCGGCTGGTGCAGGCGTATGATTTTGTGTCCTATTTCCCTTCGTATGAGATTGTCATGGACGAATTGCGCGATTATCGGTTCTATGCCCCGGACATGCTGCATATATCGGAGCAGGGGGTGGATTACATTTGGGAGCGTTTCCGAGACCTTTATTTTACGCCTGAGGCGCGGGCTGTGATGCGCGAGGTGGAGAAATGCAATAAAATCCTTGCCCACCGTCCGGCTTATCCCGATAGTGAGGAGACCGTCCGCCTGCGGCGTGAGGCTGCCGAAAAGCGGGAGAGGCTTATTCGTGCGGCACGGGAATCAGCGTGCTGTCGGGCAGGTTCATCAACGTAGAATCCTGCAGAATGTCCTGCATGGGCACCCGTTTCAGTTCCTCCAGCGTGATTTCGCTCTTGACCGGATAGCTGGCTGGATATTCTTCCCGGATGCGGTGGAGCGTGGGGATGCTCTCCAAACGGGAATGGAAATTGCCTGCCCTGATTTTGAAGTCGGGGTTGAAGTATTGCAGGTAGGCGGGGATGTCCAGGAACGTCGTTTCAAACTCGTCACGGAATTCCTTCAGTTTTTCCATGTCGCAGCCGTAGGAATTGACGGAATAAAGCTGGATGCGGTAGCCCGTGAACGATTTTGTCCGCTTGTTCTGGTGGATGTGCCACCTGATGAGGTTGTTCACCGAGTCGCCTTCGACGATGACCACCTCGCCGTTGCCCGTGCCGGGAGTCCCCAAGTCTTCAAAAATGTCGTATTCCGGGATGAGGGCAACGCTGTCCACGAGGAGCGTGTCCACCATTGTATAGCCGAGTGTGTCTTGCGTTTGCGCTTGCAAACTCAAAGGAAACAAGAACAATATAACCAATAGTCTGTACATAAGTCAAAAATTTGGACGAAGGTAAGGATAAGATTTAGAAAATGGAAAATTTGTGGAATGAAAATCGGCGGCAGCCCTTGTTTTTTTCTGCAATCGAGTTAAAAAAGCGTTAATGCGTGGGATGGGGAAGGCGAATCGCATAAAAAGCAATAATTTTGCTTCACGTTTAAAATTGAATACCATCATGTGTCAGGCAACAGAACAACAAATCATTGAAATACTGAAAATGGAAGCTATCCCCGCGCTGGGATGCACCGAACCGGTGGCATGCGCTTTGGCGTGTGCCCGTTGTAAGGAAGAATTGGGCGGCGTTCCCGAGCAGATTGACGTGTTCGTGAGCGGAAATATTTATAAGAACGGCATGGGTGTGGGCATCCCCGGCACCGGCATGGTCGGGCTGCCGATTGCGGCTGCCCTGGGGGCTGTGTGCGGAAAGACGGAGTATGGGCTGGAAGTGCTGAAAGAAGTGTCCGTGGGCAATAACCTTGCGGCTGCCAAATCGCTCCTCGAACAAGGGGCTGTGGGCATCCATCTCAAGGCAGACGCGCCCGACAAGCTCTATGCCGAGGCTGTGTGCCGCAAGGGGAACGACACGGTGAAGACCGTCATCGTGCACGGGCATACCAATATCGTCCTCGTGGAGAAGAACGGCAACGTCCTTTGTGATAAGCGCGACAGCCTTGCTGCCGGCAAGGAAGAGGGCGGGCGCGTGGAGTTGAGCCTTGCCCGCATTTGGGAGTTTATCCATGACGTCGACGTGGCAAAAATCGATTTCCTGCTCCAAGGGGCTGAGATGAACAATGCGATTTCCGCCGAGGGCGTGCGTGGCGAGTATGGTTTGCAAATCGGGCGCACCCTGACGGAGAACATCAAACGGGGCGTGCTTGCCGATGATTTTCTGAACCGTGCGCTGATTCGTGCCACGGCAGCTTCCGATGCCCGCATGGACGGCTGCGAGAAGCCTGTGATGACCAACTCCGGGAGCGGCAACCAAGGCATTACGGTTTACCTGCCTGTAGTCGTGGCTTCCGAGCAGTTCGGCAGTTCGCGCGAGCAGCTCATCCGCGCTTTGGCATTGAGCAATCTGGTAGCAGCCCACATTCATTACTATATGGGGCACCTTTCCGCCCTTTGCGGCGTGATGGTTGCCGCTACGGGTTCCGCTTCGGCAATCACTTATCTGATGGGAGGCGATTATGCCCAGATGGTGAATACCATCAAGACCATGACCTCGAACCTCACCGGCATGATGTGCGACGGGGCTAAGCAAGGCTGCGCCCTGAAGGTATATTCCGGCACTTCTGCTGCCGTGCAGGCATCCCTGCTCTCCATGGCAGGCATCAAGACCCGCAATGACGGCATCGTTGAGGAAGACATTGAAAAGACTGTCCGTAATATTGGCAAAATCGGTTCTGTCGGCATGGAGCAGACCGACCGTACGATTTTGGACATCATGTGCCACAAAAATTGATGCATTGAAATAACACTAAGGGCAGGGGAGTGCGTTGGTTCGCGCTCCCTTGTTGCATATTTGTGCAGGTGTTTCTTGTATATTGCTTCCGACTTTCTAGAACCTTTGGAGTACCTTTCCAGTACCTAACTTGTTCCTACGAGCCACCAAGGTACAAGTAAGGTACTCCAAAGGAGCCGGAAGGTGGGGAGAGACTCCCCGGCAATCCCTTGGCAAGGGAGGAGGGGAGGGACAGCATTGCTTTTATGCAATGGGCTTCATGATTTCGATTTTTAGCCCGAGGGCTTGGATTATTCGGTAGAACATGCCTGCGCTTGGCGCAAGAGTTCCATTTTCTATGCGCGATATGTAAGATTTTGTTTTGTGGATGCGTTCTGCAAGTTCGGCTTGTGTGACTTTGGCTTCTTTCCTGGCATCGGACAAAATCTGCCCTGTATAAAAATTGTACGCCTTTTCTTCTGCTTCAATTCGTTCAGGGGTTCCTTCTTTTCCGAATTTTGCATCTAATACTGCATCATAATCCACTATTTGATGATTGTTTGTCTCCATAGTATGCCTCCTTTATTTTTAATGCCTTTTGCAAATATAAGCCTTTTGTTTTGTAATTCTTGTTTGGGGCGGAAATAAATTTGATATACAGTTTTGTATGGTGTTTGCGAACGGGTTTGCAGATTTTTTTCTAAGTTTGTTCCCATGGAAAATTGGATTGATATACATACGCATTGTCCGGGGCGGGGGATTAGTGTGGCGGACAGGTGTTTGGGGGAGGTGGTGCAACCGGAGGGAGGGCAGGTGTTTTATTCCCGGGGAATCCATCCGTTGTTTATTGACGACGGGGTGGAGGGGGCTTTGGAGCAGGTGGAGCGGGAGGCGGCTGCGGGGAAAATTGTGGCGGTGGGAGAGGCGGGGCTGGACAGGAACGGGGAGGCGCCTTTGGAGGTGCAAGCCGGGATTTTTGAGCGTCAGGTTGGGATTGCTGCCCGTTATGGTTTGCCGCTGGTGGTGCATGTGGTGCGGGCAGTGCCGGAGTTGATTGCCTTGCGGAAGAAATATCCTGCATTCGGGAAATGGATTGTCCACGGTTTCAACAGCCGGCGGGAGATTCTGCACGACCTTTTGCGGCATGGTTTTTATATTTCGGTGGGCGCAAAGGCGCTTGTGGAAGGGACGAATGTTTGCCGTTTGTTGCCGGAAATACCGGATGACCGCCTTTTTCTGGAAACGGACGAAGGCGATGTGCCGATTGAGGAGGTATATGCTGCCGTTGCTTTGCGGAGGCAGGTGCCGGTGGAGGAATTGCAGCGCATGGTTGCCGTGAATTTTGAGCGATTGTTCTCGACGTTGCGGATAAATGTGTAATTTTGCCCGTCTTAAAAATTGGAATGATGAAAGAATGGCTTGACCGTACCCGATTGCTTTTGGGCGAGGAACGTTTGGCGCGCTTGGAACGGGCGCATGTCTTGGTGGTAGGATTGGGCGGCGTGGGCGCGTACGCTGCCGAACAACTTTGCCGTGCCGGCATTGGCGAGATGACAGTGGTGGACGGCGATGTGGTGGAGGCGACGAATAAGAACCGCCAGCTTTTGGCGTTGGACAGCGATTTGGGCAAGCCGAAAGCCGGAGTGATGGCTGCCCGGTTGCGGGATATTAATCCGGATGTGCGGCTTCATGTCCTCGATGAGTTTATTCGTGATGACCGAATGATTGACGTGCTCCGGGCTGCCCGTTATGATTATGTGGTGGATGCCATTGATACGCTGGCGCCCAAGATTTTCCTGATTTACCACAGCCTGCAATTGGGGTTGCCCGTGGTCAGTTCGATGGGGTCGGGAGGCAAGTTAGACCCTTCGAAAATCCAAGTTGCTGATATTTCGAAGAGTTATAATTGCAACCTTGCGCGTATGCTCCGCAAGCGGCTGCACAAGTTGGGCGTTTACAAGGGTGTGAAGGTGGTCTTTTCCTCTGAATTTACAGACCCTGAGGCTGTTGTCCTCTCTGAGAGCCAGAACAAGAAGTCGAATGTGGGCACAATTTCTTATATGCCGCCGCTTTTCGGTTGTTTTGCCGCTTCGGTGGTCATTCGAGATTTGCTGGACACCCCCGCCTTGCCGGGCTCCGATGCCGTTCCTAATCCCTCAGGCAACCGATAGGCACTAGGTAAATCCCATCCTCCCGTCGGTAGGCAAATTTTCCCGTTGCAGTGAGAATCAGGAGGAAGGAGGGGGCTTTCATGCGACCGGTGTCAATCTTGTTGGCTAAAGTTTTGAGCGTTTCTGCACCTTCTTCAATCAGTTTATCGCCTCCTAATTTGATTTCAATCAAGCCGTAATGCCCGTTGCGCAGGTGCAGGACGGCATCGCATTCCAAGCCGGACTTGTCGCGGAAATGGTAGATTTGCCCGTCCAAGGCGTCGGCAAAAATCCGCAGGTCGCGGATGCAGAGGGTCTCAAACAATAGTCCCATGGTTTGCAAGTCGCCAGTCAAGTCTGCCGTGCCCAAGCCCAAGGCGGCGACTGCTATGGAGGGGTCGATGAAGTAGCGCGTGTCGGAGGAACGGATGGCGGTTTTGGAACGCAGGTTGGGATTCCATGCCAAGGATTCCTCGATGACGAATATTTTTTTCAATGCTTCAATGTAGGAGGAGATGGTTTTGGGGTCTGCACTTTCGGCATCGAAGGCGGAGATGTCTTCGGCGATTGTCGAAAGGGTGGCTTGCGTGCCTTGGTGCCTGGCATAGGAGCGCATGATCCGCTTGGCTGTTTCCGGGTTGCGGCGGATGCCGTCTGCCCGCGAGATGTCCGAGCGGGTGACTGCATCGTAATAGTATTTGACTTGGTCTAACGCCAATGCTTTGTCCTGCATGGTGGTGTATGGCCAGCCGCCCCGGCATATCAGGAATGCGATGTCTTCCAAGTTGAGATTGTTGACGCCCAAGATGTTTTCAGGGGCATTGAACAAGCTGCCCAGGCTTACTTCGCCAGAGGATTCCCCGGATTCAAACAGGCTCATGGGGCGCATGGTGAGCCAGGCGAAGCGTCCGGCACCGGAATGTTTGATTTCATCTGTTTTTGCGGGTACTGCCGAGCCGGTCAGGATGAATTGCCCGGGAGCTTCCCGGCGGTCTGCTTCGAAGCGCACCGCGTCCCATAGCTTGGGCGCAAGCTGCCATTCGTCGATGAGCACGGGCGGAGTGCCTGCCAATAAGGCACTCGGATTGATGTCTGCCATGCGCAGATTTTGCTGCATTTGTGCAGGGTCGTCCAAATATAGGACGGTTGCTGCCTGCTGTTTGGCAGTTGTGGTTTTGCCGCACCATTTGGGACCTTCGATGAGGACAGCCCCTATGCCTGCCAAGCGCCGTTGCAGCATTTTGTCTGCGATTCTCTGTCTGTATTTTCCCATGTCTTTTGCTTTGATATACACGGCAAAGGTAAGGCTTTTTTTGTTTATTTCCTCATTTGGCGGAATTTCATTTCCTCATTCGGCAGAATTTTATCTCCTCATTCGGCGGAATTTTGTCTCCTCATTCGGCAATTACTTTTTCAATTCGACAAAAAGCCCTTCGATTTCCATTTCGCCGGTCATGTATTCGGCGGGGATAGTGAAACGGTTGTTTTTAAAAAGATTTGCCGGAAAAACTACGTCGCCGGAAGGATTGCCGCTGTAGCGGATGCGGATGCCTTCGTACGTGAAGCCGTTGGCTGGGTTGGCAATGACGGTGAAGGGTTTCCCGGAAGGTGCCTTGTAGTTGTTGAGCGGAGAGCCGTCGGCAGCGAGAACCTCGCCGTTGCGGTTGGCATTGTTCACATAGCAGAAACCGTCGTCGGCAGTTTTTTGGACGTAGCCGTCGGGAGCGGAAGCGTTGTTGGGCAGAATGCGTGGCTCAGGGGCGGCGTTAACGATGATTTCATCGATGTAAACGGCAAAGTCTTCGGTGAGGCGATGGGGCGATTCACAATCGGGCACGACGACCAGACTGTGGATGAGGATGCCTCCCGCCCCTTTAACAGGGAATACGGCGTCATTCCATTTCCCCGGAGCGACCGGTTGGGAAGAAAGCTGCCAGAATTGTTCGACATCGGGCGACTGCCCGGGACGGTCGGTGCGTTTGCCTAAACCGATGAGCATGACACGCCCGTCAAGGGGTTTGTGGAGGTAGACATGGACGTATTTGGCTTTGGGGGTGAGTTCAAAAGGCTGTGCGAGGTCGATGCGCACGCCGAAGGTGTTGCTGCCAAAACGGGAACGCTGGAACGCGAGAATCTTTTCCGTGGGGTTGGCGGCAACGCCTGTTGGTGCGGCGGATTGTTCCAGGGTATTGTCTACGATAGCTATGTTGCCTTTGAGTTTACCGGTGCGGAAAGGGGATTCCCGCCAAGTGTCGTAGATGCTGATGGCTGTGTAGCCGTCGGTGTTTTCAAAGCCAATGGTAGCGGTTTGCGCGTTTGCCGCAAATGATGAGGCAAGGGCTGCCAATATAAGGTATGTTTTGATATTCATGATGTGGTAACTTTTTTAATAAACAGAGATGGTGTGAATGAGCGGGCAGGCTTTGCTGTCGTCGATGGTGATGCGGATGGCTTTGGCGGAGTAACCTTCGCCGTAGCTTTGCGCTGTGCTGCCGTTCAGCGGGATGATGCGTTTGTAGCCGACGGTGGTGCATTCCACACCAGGCGCGGCGGGCAGCCAAGTGGAGCCGTCGGGTGAGTATTCAATGTGGAATTTCCGGATACGTTGCCCTTTGCGGATGTATTCCATGAGGGCGACGTAGCGGACGGTCTGGGGCTTGTCCCAGACGAGGGTGATGACGGCAGAAGTCTGTTCGTCATAGGTCGCCCAATAGGTGTCCTTGTCTCCATCGTTGAGATTGGAGGGCAGGTAATCGCGATTGGCTCCGGAGGCACGGGTGCCGGTGGCAGTAATGCCTGCTTTGAGGGCAAGGTCGTGGCGGAAGCGTTCTTTCAGCAATTTGCCGAGTTGTTTGAGGGTATCGGCTGTGTATTCCGGTATCTTGCCCGTTTTGTCCGGAGGTATGTTGAGCAGGAGGGTTGCGTTGCGCCCGACAGTTTCGAGGTACATTTGGAAAAGGCGTTCAACGGGGAGGGCGGATTCGCCTTCGTGGTAGAACCAGCCTTTGTTGGTGATTTTGGCATCACTTTCGCCGGGAAGCCAGAACCAGCCGTCCTCCGTACCGTACATGCCGTTGCGTTCGGGGGCAAAACCGCGGTTCTCATTTGACCAGTTGGTTTCGCCAGCCCAGCCAGCCTCATTGCCTATCCAACGAGCTTCGCCGCCCATGCCCCAGAGGATGCATTGGGGGCATACCTTGTGTACGGAATCGCGGAGGTTGGGGATGTCGTAATATGTTTCGCGGTCGATGCTGCGGGTTTCGTTAGCTCCGCCATAGTAGCCGTCGCCTCCGTTGGCTCCGTCAAACCACATTTCGAATTGGTCGGTGCCATAGGCGGCTAATTCGGCACATTGGCGCAGGAACACTTGGCTGACGTATTCCGGTGTGCCGTAGAGAGGGCTGTTGCGGTCCCAGGGAGAAATGTAAAAACCGTATTTCATGTCTAATTTTCGGGCAGCCCGGGCAAAGTCGCGGGGTATATTGGTGTTTTGTCCATGGATGTTGCCGGAACGGGTGACGTTGTGGGTTGTGGTGGCAGTCGACCAAAGACAGAATCCGTCGTGGTGTTTTACGACGGCGATGCCTCCGCGCATGCCGGCGGCTTTGGCAACTTTGAGCCATTGTGCGGGGTCAGGAGCCTCTGTCGGGGCAAAAATCGTTTCGGCTTCATCTCCGAAGCCCCATTCCTTGCCGGTGTAAGTGTTCATGCCGTAATGGAAGAAGGCGTAAAATTCGAGCTCTTGCCATTGGATTTGTTGCTCGTAGGGTACGGGATGCACGGGGGCAGGCTCGTTGTCGGGATTGTCGAGGTTTTGGTTTTGCAAGGTAAATCCCGTTTGGGCATGGGTGTTAAGCGACAGGATGATGAGGCTTAACGCAGAAAGCAAATGTGTCAGTCGTTTCATTGTCGTGTGTTGTTTGTGTAAGTGTGTGTTTGTGTGTATGGCGGCGTGAATGCAGGGCATTACGCGGGAGTTGGTGGCGGGTGATGAAAAAGCAAGGGGGAAATTGGTTTCCCCCTTGTTGTTTCTGATTTAATTAAAATCGATGTTGTAATTTGAGGCGGGGTTGTATTCTTGTCCGCTTTCTTTCAGCAGTTTTTTTGTGTATTCCAGGACTTCTTGCAATCCTTCGGAGAATTTGTCAAAATCTTCTTTGTAGAGGAAGATTTTGTGTTTTTCAAAGTTGCGGCTTCCGTCGTCTTCGAATCTCTTCTTACTCTCTGTGATTGTCAGGTAATAGTCGTTGTTGCGTGTCGCCTTCACATCGAAAAAATAGGTTCTTTTCCCTGCTTTTACCGGAATGGAATAGATTTCTTCCCGGTCATTTTCCATACTTCCTTTTCTTTCGTACTCTTCCATGTTTCAATTGATTAATGTTTTTTGTTTAATTCGGCTATTAAGTTTTAATTGATTCGGCGTCAAATGTATAAAAAAAACTTCATACGCGAGCTATTTTTGCATGAAAATGTTTGTTTTGTGTGTGAATTATTCCCTTATCTTTGCATGTTGAATCAAAATTGCAGGATATGTATGAATATATAAAAGGCATAGTGGCAGAAGCCACGCCGACTTATGTTGTGATGGAATGCGGGGGGATTGGTTATTTTTTGAATGTGACGGTAAATACCTATTCCAAACTGTCGCCCGGCAAGGAGGCAATGTTGTTTTTGCATCAGATTGTGCGTGAGGATGCGCATTTGTTGTATGGCTTTTATTCGCGCGAAGAGCGGACACTGTTTCGCCAGTTGATTTCGGTCTCAGGGATAGGGGCAAATACGGCAGGCGTGGTGTTGAGTTCTATGACGGTGGACGAGGTGGTCAATGCGATTGTGACGGAAAACGTGAATGCCATCAAGAGCGTGAAGGGCATAGGTTTAAAGACGGCGCAGCGCGTCATTATAGAGTTGAAGGACAAGGTGGCAGGTGGTTCTGCCGGAGGAGTGGGGGAATTTGTGCCGTCCGGCAAGTCGGCTGTGAAGGAAGAGGCTTTGGCGGCATTGGTCATGTTGGGATTTGTGCGTAGCCAGGCGTCGAAAGTGTTGGACAAATTGACTGCTTCGGGTGAGGCGATGAGTGTCGAGGGATTAATCAAGGCGGCATTGAAACAGTTATAATGTAAAACGTAATTTATAAAATCATGGAATACAAAATATTGGTCAATAACCCGTGGCAGGAGAATACCGTGGTGTTGTATGACGGGACGGGAGAAGCTGCCGTGGTGGATTGTGGTTGTTTCAGCCGGGCGGAAGAGAAAGCTTTGGCGGATTTTCTGACGGAGCATCATTTGACGCCGAAAGTGCTGTTGAATACGCATTTGCATCCAGACCACGTGTTTGGGAATGGCTTTATGTTGGAGCATTACGGGCTGTCGGCACAAGCTTCCCAGGCGGATGAGTTTTTGTTGGAACATGCAGTAGAGTATGCCGCAATGTTGGGATTGCGGGGCATGACGCCTCCTCCGGTGTTGGGCGGTTATTTGCAAGATGGCGAGAAAGTGCGTTTCGGCAATTCTGAATTGTTGGTAATCGCTGTTCCGGGACATACGCCGGGCGGATTGTGTTTCTATAGTGAGGCAGACCAATTGTTGGTGGCAGGCGACGTATTGTTTGCCGGCAGTGTCGGCAGGGCAGATTTGCCGGGAGGCGATGCGCGGGCATTGATTTCCGGGATAAAAGACAAATTGATGGTGCTGCCTGATGGGGTGCGGGTGATTGCAGGACATGGGGAGATGACAACGATAGGCGAAGAACGAATGTATAATCCTTTTTTGAAATGATAGGTGTAATTGTTGCAATGGGTTCAGAGTTCCGTTTGGTGGAAGCTCTGTTGGCGGACAGGCGGGAGGAGAACTTCCGTGGTTTTCGTTTTGTGCTTGGCAAGGTCGGTGGGAAAGAGGTGGTGTTGATGCAGTCGGGCATCGGGAAAGTATGTGGGGCTGCCGGGACTGTCGAACTGATAGACCGTTATGCGCCGGATTGCATTCTGAATACCGGAGTCGCCGGCGGTATAGACAAGTCGCTGCAGGTGATGGATATCGTGGCAGGCGAGCAGGTAGTATATCACGACGTGTGGTGTGGTGACGGGAACGAGTGGGGGCAAGTGCAGGGAATGCCTCCGCGTTTTGCAGCCGACAGCAGGTTGTTGCAATTGGCATTGGCGGTGGAAGGCGATGTGCAGGTGCGCAGTGGCTTAATATGCAGTGGCGACCGTTTTATTACGAGCCGTGAGGACTTGGCGGCGATAAAACAGCGTTTCCCGGAAGGGATGGCGGTGGATATGGAGAGTGGCGCGATTGCACAGGTGTGCCATATATATGGCGTACCCTTTTTGAGTTGTCGCATCATCAGCGATACGCCGGGTGTGGAAGACCATTTTATGCAATATTTGGATTTCTGGACGCTGGCACCGGAAAAGTCGGTCGAAGCCTTGCGTCAGGTGATTGCGCGGTTGTGACCGTTTTATGGTTCGATGGGTTTGTAGTTTTCCCGTTCCAGGCGGTCGGTGGTATTGGCGCAATGGATACCAAGTTTCCGCATGGCTTTGTTTCTGCCGATGTGGATTTCGGGAAATTTGCCGTTTTTCTTGACCAAAATGGTTATGGCTAAGCCTGCCAAGGCAATGGCAAGCAGGACGATGACGATGATGAAGACTTTGAAGAACATGTTTTTCAGATGTTTATGTTTAATTTCCTGCAAAATTACAGGATAAATACGAAGAATATGCACGGCAGTGACAAAAAAATGCTTAAAAAAGAGGATTCTTTCTGTTGTTTTTCCTACTTTTGGGGCGCAGAAAAAATGAGTTTGTTAGATTTAAAATTTTAGGTGATGATGGAAGATTACGAAAACAATGAGGGATTCGATTACAGTGATGATCGTGATGAGGTTTATTCGAAAGTGGTAAAAGCCGGTAAGCGCACTTATTTCTTGGATGTGAAGGCTACCCGCAACAACGATTACTATTTGACGATTACCGAGAGCAAAAAGAAATTCGATGATAACGGGAACGCCAGTTTCGAGAAACACAAGATTTTCCTTTACAAAGAAGACTTCGACAAGTTTACCGAAGGATTGGAAGAGGTGATGGGTGTCGTGAGAGCCGCTTTGGAAGGAAGACTCCCTGAAAAGTATTGACAATTAAAAACGAATGGACAAAAAGAGGTTGTGTCAGCATAAGAATAACGAGGTGTTTGGGCACAGCCTCTTTTGCTTTTGGGGATGAGTTTATGGCAAAGAAAGAAGTAGTAAAAGACATTTTCAATGATATTGCCCCCAAGTATGATTTATTAAACCACTTGTTGTCGTTGAACATTGACAAAGGCTGGCGGCGGAAAGCCATGAAGCACATTGGCGAGGAGGGCAAGGGGCACTTGTTGGACGTTGCTTGTGGCACAGGCGATTTCTCGATTGCGGCGTGCAAGGCTGGCGTAAAGCAGGTGACGGGAATTGATATTTCTGCCAACATGGTGGAAATCGGAAAGAAAAAAGTGCACGATGCCGGTTTGGATGCCCGAATTGACTTGCTGAGTGGTGACAGTGAGCAGATGGAATTTCCCGATGCAACGTTTGATACGGTCACGGTGGCTTTCGGCGTTCGCAATTTCGAACATTTGGAACAAGGGTTGCGGGAAATGCAACGCGTCCTGCGTCCGGGTGGCAAAGTGATTATTCTGGAATTCTCCATGCCTGAACATTTCCCGATGAAACAACTCTACTTATTTTATTTCCGGCGCATTTTGCCGTTGGTTGGCGGATGGATATCCGGCAACAGAGGCGCTTACACCTATTTGCCGGAATCGGTGATGCATTTCCCGCAAGGGCAGGCGTTTCTCGGCATTCTTTCCGCTTGCGGTTTCCGGAATGTCCGCCGGCAAAAATTGACTTTCGGGATTGCCAGCCTCTACACCGGTGAAAAATAACCTTATCCCAACAGCGCAAAAAGAAGTGTCGAGAGCGACACCACTTTGAGTTGCGAATCCAAAGCCCGCCCTTCGCTGCGGTACACTTTTATCAGGTGGAGAACAAAAATCGGCAATGTAAGCAGGAAAAGGAAATGCCTCAGGCTGCAATCGTGCAATATGGTATAGACGGTCATACAAACGAATGCCCCTGCAATCAGGGCAAATTGGTACATTTTTGCTTTCCGTATGCCGATAAGGACAGGAATGGTGCGTTTTCCATGGTGCCGGTCATTTTCAATGTCACGCATGTTATTGAGATTCAACACTCCCATGGAGAGCATGCCGATGGCAGCACCCGGCAGGAAGATAAGCCAGTCCACGCGATGGCACATCAGGAAATAGGCACCCACTACGCTCAGCAAGCCGAAAAACAGGAATACAAAAAGGTCTCCCAATCCCCGATACCCGTATGCGTTTTTCCCCACCGTATACTTAATGGCGGCAATGATGGCGGCGGCTCCCAATGCGAGCATGACGATGCCGTCACGGGAGAGCAGGCTGTCAAATGCTGTGTAAACCAGTATAGAGCCGAACGCAACGGATAGGAAGACAAATGTGGCAATGGCGCGTTTGAATTCTTGCAGCGACAGGGCACCCGATTGGATGCTGCGGATGGGACCGAGCCGTTCGCTGTTGTCCGTGCCTTTTTGCAAGTCCCCCAACTCATTGCACAGATTCGAAAGGATTTGCAGGCAAAGGACTGTCCCAATGGCAAGTCCAAACGTCCTGCCGTCAAAGAAGCCGTCGGAATATGCCAACAGCGTGCCTGAAAGAATGCCTGCCACTGAAAGAGGCAGGGTGCGCAGCCGGAAACTGGCGATGTAGTATTTTGCTTTGCTCATATCATTTCATTTTTGGTGCATGCAAAATTACAAACTTATATCTGTAATCCGGTTTCCGTCCTTCGTAATTTATTCACAGGCGCGAGAAAGGCTGTTGGGGCTTAGAGGGGAACGGAAAGGAAATAATACAAATCCTTCAGCTTGTCTTTGAGCGCTTGCTTGCCGCGTTTTTTATGGGACTTTACGGAGTCGAGGGTGAGGTTAAGCTCGTGGGCGATTTCTTCATTGCTCTTGCCTTGAAGGCTGAGCTGGTAGATTTCACGGAGGGGATTGGAAAATTCGGCAATGGCTTTTTCGAGGAGAAAGTAAATCTCTTCTTCAACAATGTTGTCAAGGAAAAATTCATGACTTTCTTTGTGCATCATCTCCTGGGCGTAACGTTCGCCTGCCTGTTTGTGTTGCAGTTGGTTGATGCAGCGGTTTTTAATGGAGGAATAGAGCCAGGACTTGAGGGCTTCGATGGTGTCAAATTGCATTTTGCGGCTATAGAGTTCGAGGAGGACGTCATGGACAATGTCCTCGGCATCATCGTGGTCTTTGACATACTTTGCGGCAAAGACGCAGAGCACTTGGTAGTACTCTTCAAAAAATTTGCGGTAGGCTTTTTCATCGCCTTGGCAAAATCGTTTCAGCCATTCATTTTCAGGTGTTTCCACGTTGTATCAATTTAAGGTTCGGGTCAAAGGTAAAAAATATTTTCTTTTTTCTGACACTTTTGGCAGGGGTTTCTGTTTTATAAGTGAATTTTGAATCAAAAATAACAGTGATGAAGCATTCATTTCAAATTGCACGGATTATTTATAAAGCCAAGTTGGGCGGGCTTTCCGATGAGGAACGGGAGGTGCTGGAGAAGTGGCTGGAGACGGGTGAGGGGCACCGGCGTTTGTTCGAGGAGGCATGCCGCGAGGATTATTTAGAGGAGAGGCGCAAAGTGCACCACGAGTTTGACGTGGACAGGGGATACCGCCGTTTCCGGGCTGCTGTCCGGATTTTGGAGCGGCGGCGTAGGATTGTGCGTTGGGGGGCTGTGGCGGCAGTGGTGTGTGTAGTGGCAGGATTGTCCCTTATTTTTATGTATCGGGAGCGGACGGCAGAAGTGGCAATGCCGGTAGTGGAGACGATTATGCCTGGCAAGTCGGTGGCAACCCTGACGTTGGCAGATGGGAGACAGATTGTGCTCGGCGATACGGTTTACACGAAACTTCAGGAGTCTGCAACGGAAATCCGCATCGAGGGCGACCGCTTGGACTATGCGGAAAGCGATGCTCCGGCAGAGGTCGTATATAATACGGTGTCCACCCCTCGCGGGGGCGAGTTCCAGATTGCGTTGGGCGATGGCACGCGGGTGTGGCTGAACGCGCAGTCGGAATTGCGCTATCCGGTGGCTTTTGCCGGCGGGACGCGGGAGGTAATGCTTACGGGTGAGGCTTATTTCGAAGTGGCACGGGACACTGCACATCCTTTTGTGGTGCGGACAGGGGCGTTGGATGTGAAGGTGCTGGGCACTTCGTTCAACGTGCGTGCTTATCCGGAGGAGCAGTCGCAAACGACGTTGGTTGCCGGAAGCGTGGCGGTGGCGGCAGGCAGTGAGGAACGGGGGCTGGTGCCCGGCGAGCAGCTTCAGCGGGATGTAGATGGCGGGATTTCCGTCCGGAAAGTAGACACGGAGGCATACGTGGTATGGCGGCACCAGCGTTTTGTATTTGATGATGATGTGCTGGAGGATGTGCTGGCAAAACTGGCGCGGTGGTACGATGTGGATTTCTTCGTGCAGCATTCTTCTTTGGAAGCATTGCGCTTTACGGGCAATCTGCCGAAGTATGCCGATTTGGGCGAAGTATTGCGGAAATTGGAACAGACGACTTACATCACTTTCACGCAGAACGGGCGCACGGTGGTGGTGTCGGAAGAACGATAAAAAACAGGAAGGTGCCTGCACCGCCTTCCCGTATGCATGGTAATCGCCATTGTGCAGGTGGCAAAGACAAATTTTAATTTCACAAAACTATGAAAAAAAGAGAAGACTATGACGTCGGACAAGGCTCCGGCTGGGTTAAAAAATGTTTTTTGAAAATGAAACTGTTAGTTTTTAGCGTAGTGTTTCTGGGGCTGACCACAGTGTCGGCGGAGACCTATTCACAGGAAGTATTCAGCCTGAGGGTGAAAAACAAGACTTTGGCTGAAGTGTTCAAGGAAATCAGCCGCGTGACGGACTATGAGTTCATGTACAGCGGCACGGAGTTACAACATGTCGGGGCAGTCTCAATCGATGCCCGCGAACAGGATTTGGATGCCGTCATGGCGGCATGCTTGGAGGGGACAGGCTTGTGGTACAAGGTGGAGGACAACATCGTCATCGTTTCGCCGAAGTATAGCCAGCCCATTGTGCCCCAGCGGGCAGTGACGCTGCGGGGGACGGTGAAGGACGCGAAAGGCATGACGCTGCCGGGCGTGGCAGTCATGCTGAAAGGCACGACGGTGGGCGTGACGACGGACATCGACGGCAATTATGCGCTGACGGTGCCGGAGCAGCCGGAGTTCACCTTAGTATTCTCGTTCATGGGCATGAAGACCGTGGAACGGGTGGTGAAGGACGAAAAGCCGCTGACCGTTGTTATGGAGGAGGACACCAAGATGATTGACGAGGTGGTGGTGACCGGCTACCAAACCATCAAGTCGGGGCGGGCAACCGGTTCGTTCCAAATCCTAAAACAGGAGAACATGGACAACATTGTTGCCGTGGACATCAAGGAGAAGCTGGAAGGCACGGTGCCGGGCTTGATGGTGAACACGGACGGCAGCATGTTGATCCGCGGGCAGGGCACGTTCCAGGCGAGCACGGAGCCGCTGGTTGTGGTGGATGGCTTCCCGATGGAGAGCAGCACGCTGAACCTTAACCCGGCAGACATCGAGCAGGTGACCGTCTTGAAGGATGCGGCATCGGCAGCCATCTATGGCGTGCGTGGTGCAAACGGTGTCGTGGTGATTACGACGAAGCGTGGCAGCGAGGGCAAGTTGCAAGTGAATGCTTCTGCCAGCGTGCAGGTGGGTGCGAAGCCGGACATCAGCGATTTGGAGTTTATGAGCGTGGCAGACCACGTGGATTTGGAGTGGGAGTTGTGTAACACGGGAATTTTGGTACAGCCGATGTCATACGGGCAGATTTATTCGGAAGTCGGCGATGTGTATTTGCAGTACAATGCCGGAACTCTGACGGAAGCCCAGGCGATGGAAAAATTGCAGGCATTAAAGGAATATGACAATGAAGAGGATTTGGAAGAATATTTCTACCAGCCTTCCATCCTGCAGCAATACAACATCTCCATGCGGGGCGGCAGCGACCGGTGGAATTTCTATGCGGCAGCCGGCTTCAACAAGGAACGGCAGGATGTCATTGGCAACGAGAATTGGCGCATGAATTTCATGGTCAACAATGACATTAAGTTCGGCAAGGCGGTGACGTTGCAAATCGGCTTGAAAGGCAATTACTACAAGCAGGAGAACAACGGCATGGATGTGATTTCAACCGGCATCAGACCATATATAAAGATGCTGGACGAGGAAGGCAATTATGTCAATGAATATTACGGCACCCAGCAAAGTGTCAAGGACGACTTGGTAAGCAAGGGGTATTTGGATTGGTCGTACAACCGCTTGCAGGAGCGACGGATGAACGACAACACGACTAAGGGCAACAACCTCTCTGCCAATGTGAATTTGACGGTTGATTTGTTTGACGGCTTGAACCTGACAACGGGCTTTGTTTACGAGACCGGAACGGATAAAGGGGAAATTTATTATCCGGTGGAATCTTATTACGCACGGAATATGATTAACCGCTTTACTTTTTATGATGTGGGTTCGGGGGCTATGACCAATTACATTCCCAAAGGAGGGGTTTTGAATACGAACAATTCTTGGCTGTACAATTGGACGTGGCGAGGCTCTGCGGCTTACAACAAGACGATAAAGGATTTCAGCTTCTCCGTTTCTGCCGGTTTGGAGTTCAGTTGTTTCCACACGCAGAATGCGATAGATTGGTATTATGGCTACGACCCGCAGACATTGGTGACTTTTGCAATAGACCAGTCTACTTTGCAAAGCGGCATAATCGGTTACGATAATAAATTTGTCTCGCTTTATGACGCACCGAGCCGCTCGGATGTGGAAGACCGTTATGCTTCTTTCTTTGCCATTGGCAATGTGACTTACAAAGAGAAGTATGACTTGTTTGGCAGCTACCGTTTGGACAAGACCAACCTTTTCGGGCGTTCTTCCCAATACCGTGACAACCCAGCCTATTCTATCGGCGGCAAGTGGACGATTTCTTCTGAGCCTTTCTTTGACGCAGATTGGATTTCCCGCTTGGCGTTCAAATTGTCATACGGCGTGAGCGGAAATATCGACAAGTCTACCTCGCCTTATATGATTGGTTCGGAATTGGCAGACTTCCAAACTTCAGAACCTGCATTGCTGTTTGGTTCACCGGAGAATCCGCAATTGAGTTGGGAGAAATCATTCGTGTGGAATGTGGGTGCAGAGTTCAGCATGCTGGATGACCGCCTGTCGGGCACGGTGGAATGGTACCGCAAGGCGTCCAAGGACATTTTGGCTCCGGAGCAATTGGACTACACGACGGGCTGGACATCGGCTATGAAGAACTCTGCTTCTATCTTGAACCGGGGCGTGGACATCAACTTGAACGGCGTGATTGTCGACCGGGCTTTGCGCTATGACATGGGCTTGATTTTGTCCTACAACTACAACAAGGTGACTTCCATTCGCCGTTCTGTAACTTCCATCACCGATTTGCTGTCCACGACACCTTTGGAAGGCAAGCCGGTGGATTACGTTTACGCTTGGCGCAATGCCGGTCTGGATGAAAACGGAGAGCCGATGGTGTACAACAGGGCAGGAGAGAAGTTTTCGTGGATGAACATGTCTGATTTAACTTTGGACGACGTGGACTTTGTGGGACGGAGCACGCCGCCGGTATTTGGCTCTTGGAACAACAAGCTGAGCTGGAACGGTTTCACGCTTGACTTTATGTTTACCTACAAGTTCGGGCACAAAATCCGCAAGCCTTATACGGCAAGGACATTCAACTCAAGGGATGAAATGGTGCACAAGTCTTTGGCTGACCGTTGGCAGCAGCCCGGCGATGAAATGCACACTTGGATTCCGAGGGTATCGGATAGCGCTTATGAATCATCGCAACGGATGATGGCAACCATTTGTAGCGACAAATTGCTTGACGACGGGGCGATTATCCGCCTGCGGAGCTTGAATCTTGGCTATAACTTTGCAACTTTGTTGAAGAACAACACTTTCGTGAAAGACTTGAATCTGAAGTTCACGGCAGAGAACCTTTTCTATTGGTCAAAGAGCGGCTACGACACCGACCATATTTTGAGTACCTACAGTGAGACCAATTTGGATTTCCCGGAAGCGCGCCGTTATACCTTTAGTTTGTCATTATCATTTTAAAAAGAGCAGAATATGAAAAACAGATTATACCTTTTATTGTTGGTCGCTTTCTTTGGCAGTTGCGACAACTTTGTGGACATCATCCCCAAAGGGCAGAATATTCCATCATCGGTGGATGATTATGCAAAAGTGTTGAACATGAGTTGGAATGTCGCGTATGGCGGTCAGAACTGGTTTTATATGACTGACGACCCTTATATGACCGATACCATGCAAATGAGTGCCGGGTCTTCGACGACGAACGCCTACTTGTGGCAGCCTTATATGTACACGTTGTTGGAAAACGACTCCGATTGGGCAAATGAGTACATGATTATTTATTATGCCAATTACGTGATAAAGAACATCCATTCGGCATCGGAAGGCAACACATATAACCGGGAAGAAACTTGGGCGCGGGCATTGCTCCACCGGGCATACAGCTATTGGTATCTGGTGTCCGCCTACGCTCCCTTCTGCACGGAGGAAGAAGCCGAGGAGACGCTTGCCGTGCCGATGCCTTTAGACCCGGACATCAATGTGCAATATCCGCAGTCCACGGTGGCAGAGGTGTACCGCCAAATCTTTGCGGATATCGACACTGCCTTGAACCAAGAAGAATTGTCCGACCTGCGCGTGACCAATACTTGGCCCTGCCGTGCGGCGGCTTACGCCTTGTTGTCCAGGATTCACCTTTACCAAGGCAATTGGCAGGCAGCTGCCGATAATGCCAAAAAGTCGTTGGACATTTATGATTACCTGAATGATTACAATGACATCACGATGAACGACCCCAACGATGCGTCGCAAGGATTATACGGCTATGAGAATATGGCAATTCGCGACCCGGAAGTCATTCTCTCCAAGAGTGCGCCGAATAATTTCACGGACGTGATGGTGTCCGAGGACTTGGTGAACCTCTACGACCAAGACAAGGACTTGCGTTTCCGCTTCTGTTTTGCGTATGAGAAAACCAATAGTCCGGCTACGACTGGCTGGATGCGGGTGAATGACCAGCAGACTTTCGATGGCATCCGCAACTCCGAGGTGTATTTGAATTACATTGAGGCATTGGTGCGGCTGGGCGGCGCGGCAAACCTCACCGAGGCGCGGCAGTGGCTGGAAACACTCCGGGCGCACCGCTACGAGAACCCCGACCCCGTGTCCTCTATCCCGGATGCAGACCTCCTGCAGGAAGTGCTGGACGAACGCCATCGCGAATTGCGCTTTACCGGCATGCGCTGGTTTGACATGAAACGCTTGGCGCCGGAATTCAATTTGACCTTCTCCCGCTTGGACAAGGACGGAAACAAGGTGACGCTGGAGCCGAACTCCCCGCGCTACACGTGGGCTATCCCCTTGGACGTAATGGAGCAGAACGGGCAATTGGTACAGAACCCTCGCTAAATTGTTTACTAATTAAAAACTGAACATTATGGCAACGACTAAATATTGGAAAGTATGGCTGACGCCGAACCTCCTGACCAAGGACGTAGACAACGACTACATCGCCGAGGTGTCCACCTCGAAGCAGACCCTCCGCAACGAGGACATTGCCCAGCGCATCGTCGACGAGGGCAGCGAAATCAAGTACGACACGCTGCTATCGATTATCAACCAGCACGACCGCATCATCCGCGAGGCGGTGTGCGACGGCTATAGCGTGCTCACGGGCGTGGGGCAATATTCCCCGCGCGTCACCGGCAGCTGGATTGGCAAAAGCGCAAATTTCGACCCGTCGGTGAACAAACTCACCCTCGACATGGTGCTGTCGAAGGAGATGCGTGACGCCCTTTCGACCGTCGGCGTGGAAGTGCTCGGCGTGAAGGAAGGCGGCGGTGCAAGCATCGGTCTCGTCACCGACACCCTCACGGAAGCCACGGACGGCACCATCACCCCCGGCGAGGACATCCTCATCGAGGGCACAAAAATCAAGATTGTGGGCGACCCCGACTTGTGCGGCGTCTACTTTATCCCGCGCGATGCGCCGGAAGAGACCATCTATAAGGTCGAACGCCGCCTGACGCAGAACGACCCCTCCCGCATCATCGCCCGCGTCCCCGCCACGCTGCAGCCGGGGGCGTACACGCTGCGGATTGTGACGCAGTTCACCACGGCATCTACCTTGCTCAAAGAGCCGCGTACCTTGGAATATGAACAGCCGCTTGTCGTGTCCTGATTTGAATAGGGTGTCTATTCCGCCCGGAATAGGCATCCCCTTCCTCCCGGAATAGAGGTCTCCTTCCGCCCGGAAGGGACACCCTATTCCTCCCGGAAGGGATATCCGATACAAAATAGAATAAAAACATAAATCATTTAAATGACGAGAAAATGAAAAGATTATTATGGATTGGGATGTGCGGCATGCTGGCAGCGGCTTGCACGTCAGACCCGGAAGGGTATAAGATTAAAGGAAACATTGCGAATGCGGGGGATGGCATTGCCGTGCTCTCCGTGTATGAAGGCAGGGAGACGGTTGGCACGCCTGATACCGTGGAGATGAAAAAAGGAGCTTTCACGTTTACGGGCAAGCTCGAAACGCCGCTGAACGTGGTCATCCAGGTATGCCCCGAGGGCGGGCAGCCGGCGGACTTGGGCTTTGTCGCCGAGAACAAGCCCATCCGCGTGGAGGCGGATTGGAACAAGGTGGTTGACCAATACGGCTACCGCTCTTTCCAAGAGACGGCGGTGGAAGGCAGCCGCAACGAGGAGGTGGCGCGGGAGTTGAACAGCGTGTACGGGAATATCAAAGCCCGTCCGGAATATGCCCCGCTTGCCCGCCTGACCCCGGAGTTGTACCAGTCGGACAAAGAAGCCTACGAGCAGTTGAAGGCGGAGACCGAGGAACTGAGTGCCCGCTTGCGGGCGGAAGTGTCCCGCGAGTGCATCCGCCTGATTCTGGAGCACCGGGACGTGGAGGCGGTGGGCGCGACCTTGATGATGCAAATGAGGGATTTGTCCTATGAACGCTTGGACTGCATCTATAACGCCCTTGCGCCCAATGTGCAGGAAAGTCCCCTCATGGCAGAGGTGTGCGAGGAACTTGCTGCCCGCAAGCGGGTGCAGCCGGGCATGCCTGCGCCGGACTTCACATTGCAGACGCCCGACGGCGGGACGCTCAGCCTCTCCGACCTGCGGGGAAAGTACGTCATCCTCGACTTCTGGGCATCGTGGTGCGCCCCGTGCCGTGCCTCCTTCCCGGCGATGAAGGAGATTTACGCGCAGTACAAGGACAAGGGCTTGGAAATCCTCGGCATCTCCAACGACAGCCGCCGCGAGGACTGGCTGCGCGCCCTGGAGCAAGACCAATTGCCGTGGAAATCGGTCGTTGACGAGTTCCCGGCGGAGGGTTTCGGAACGGCGCGTGTCATCTCCATGTACGCCGTGTCTTACCTTCCGACCCTCATCCTGATTGACCCGGACGGCAAAATCGTCGGCACGCTCGACGGAGAACCTGCCGTCAAAGCAAAGCTCGCAGAGATTTTCGGATAAACTACTGTCTTTGGATTGGTGGCGGGGACGGCGCATGGCGCGCCGCCCCGCTTTTTTTGCGGGCATGGCGCGGGAATTGCCGAATATTTTATAACTTTGTCTCTGTAAACAAAAAAAGAAGACAAATGGGACAACTTGCTTTTTATGAATAAAGGAGGTTTTATGTGCAAGATGGAAAATATACATACAGGGATTAAGCGTTTCGATTTCACATCTTATTGTGGAAAAATGGCGGTGTATCTGACTGATGGACGGGAATTGATTATTCCGCTTTCTCTTTTTCCGGATATAAAGAAACTTTCGTTGCAAAAACGTTTGGAGTGGATGGTGCTTGACGACCAGTTTTTTACTTTCAAGCATTTAAGCAAAGTATTCTCTATAAAAGACTTAATGCAGTTGGCTTAGAAATAGATATCGCAATTCAAGCATTCACCTAAAACCCGCATCACCATGAAATACCCGATAGGAATCCAGAACTTCGACCAAATCATTGAAGGCAATTACGTTTATGTCGACAAAACTGATTTGATTTATAAACTTGTAACAGAGGGAAAAATCTACTTCTTGGGTCGTCCCCGTCGCTTTGGCAAAAGCCTGTTGGTCTCCACTTTGGAACACTACTTCTTAGGGCACAAAGAACTGTTTAAAGGCTTGAAGATCGATAGTCTGGAGCAAGAATGGCTGGAATACCCCGTGTTCCACATCGATTTCAACGGTACTAATTTTATGGATGGTGGCGCATTGGAGCGTAAGCTGGAAGGTTATGTAGCGACTTGGGAGGGGGAATACGGCAGTGCCCCGCAATTAATGGACTTGGGCGACCGCTTTGCCTATGTGCTGAAATGTGCCCATGAAAAGACGGGGCGGCGTTGCGTGGTGCTGATTGATGAATACGACAAGCCGATGCTGGACGTGCTGGACTCCGGGCGGGAGACGACTGTGGACGGTAACCGGATACCGTTGGAAGAGCGGAACCGTGAGGTGTTGAGGGCATTCTATTCCGTGTTCAAGGCAGCGGATGCCGACCTGCAATTCGTGTTGCTGACCGGCGTGACGAAGTTCTCGCAAATCACTGTTTTCAGCGGCTTCAACCAGCCGGAGGATATCAGCATGGCTCGGAAATACGATACGCTTTGCGGCATCACGCAAGAGGAGTTGGAGCATTACTTTGCTGAGCCGATTGCTGAATTGGCGGAAGCGTACCGTTGTGACGTGCCGGAAATGAAGCAATTGCTGAAGTCGCGCTATGACGGCTACCATTTCAGCACCCAATTGGTGGACGTGTATAATCCGTTCAGCATTCTGAATGTCTTTAAGTCAATGGAGATGAAGGACTATTGGTTCAAGAGCGGCACGCCGACTTATTTGGTGCGCTTGCTTGCCCGCACACGGGAAAACTTGGATGAGCTGACGGGTCGTTATTACCGTGAAGAGATGTTTGTGGATTACAAGGCGACGGCGGAGATG
>CALUKF010000011.1 GCA_944321145.1 uncultured Odoribacter sp.
GCTTTTGCCTGTGCAATTAACGAGTTGGCAACTGCACTGTTACTTTCTGTTGCTACATCATTTACGCCATTTATCAAGGAGTTGTAAATGCCTATTGTCTCGTATGCATTGTCCCAATAGAAGTCTGATGCGTTCAAGTCGTAATAAGGCTGCTGGAATGTATAGCTGGTATAGGTGTTAATGGCTGAGTAGCCAATATCGTTATATTGATATCTTGCCTGATTTTCGCTTATTTCCAGGTTGTCCCCCAACGTAGCTAAGTAGCAGGTGTTGTTGTAAAGAAGGAAATAATTGATGGTGTTCAGATTATTCAGTAGATTTTCATAATCTTCCACTTCTTCGGGAATTAATTTCCCCATAGGTTCCACGTCCAGGAAATTGGAGCAGGAAACACTGAGCCAAAGTATCAGAATCAAATATAATTTTCTCATAACCGTAAAATTTAAAATGTGAATGACAAACCTAAGTAAAATTCTGCCCGATGCGGTAAAGAAGTATAGCCTTGCTGCGTCATGTCCATCGTTGAGCCGGTTTCATTGACTTCGGCAACTTCCGGGTCGATATCTACGCCTTTAGCTGTTACCGTAAACAAATTACGGGCTTGGAAATAGAGTTTGGCGTTGGCTAAGCCGATGGCGGAAACAGCCTTCTCCGGCAAGCGGTAAGTCAAGGTAACGTCCCTTAGCTTCAGGTAATTTGCTTTCCCGATAAAAATGTCTGCATACGGGAAGTAGAAACGGTCTGAACTGTAGCGTTGCAGGCGCGGGTAGATGGTGGTTTCCTCATCGCCCGGTTCACGCCAGCGCTCGGTCACATGGCGGTTAATGTAGTTTGTTCCGGAAAAACTGTCTTTGCGGTATTTATGCCCCAGTTTGGCAATGAACATGAAAGACAGGTCGAAGTTTTTATACGTGAACCAGTTGGTGAACGACATATCAAATTTCGGACGAGTTGTCCCGGCGTAAACCACATCTTCCGGATCAATTGCTTGTGACCCTAACACGCGTTCGCCTTGAGCGTTCCAATAGGTCGCATGTCCTTCCTCATTCAAGCCTGCAAAGCGATAGACATACAAAGCATCCGCTGGCTTTCCTTCCACAATCTGTGGCCTGCCGGTATAGCTGTTTGCATAGAGGCGGGTGAGGTTGTATTTCTTCACGTTGTTGAAGTTGTAACTCAGGTTGTACAGGGAGTGCCAACGGAATTGGTCGTTTTTGATGACATCAGCTCCCAAGGCAATTTCGATACCGCTATTGCTCATTTCTCCCACATTTTTCATGAGGGAAGAGAAACCGGTTGTCGGGTCGTTCTGGTCATTAGCCAACAAGTCTGTGCTGTTGCGGTAATACCAGTCGAAGGTGAACTCGATGCGGTTATTCAGGAACATGGCATCCAAACCGACATTTGTGGAAGCTGTCCTTTCCCAACGCAATTGGTCGTTTGCGGGTGATGAGATGGAATAGGAAATACCGCCGGTCTCTGTTTCGTAATCTCCTACGGACAATATCATGAACGGACCTTGGTCTAAAGCGATGTTGCCATTGACGCCATAAGAAGCACGCAAATCTAATTTGTCTAGCCAGTTGACGGGATCCATGAATTTCTCGTTTCTAATCTTCCAGGTTCCGCCGACAGACCACATGGGTTTATAGCGGTAATCCGGGTTGGTCCCGAAGAAGTTGGTCAGGTCTAAACGGATACTTCCGCTGACGATGTAGCGATTGTCGTATTCGTATGAACCGTTGGCATACCAGGAAACGAAACGGTTGTCCGTGTAATTATAGCTACCTTCGTTCAGGTTTTGGCGATAAGTTGTTCCGGAGGTGCATATCATGTCGGAATTATAAGCGCCGCTTCCGTAATCTACAATGTTGATAGGAATAAATGAACCTGCCGTTTCGTTGTAACCTAAGCGGGTGGCATATACGTTGTTGTCGTAAGTGCTCCGGCGGACTTCATTTCCCGCCAAGAAGTGTACAAAATGCTTTTCCTCGTCGAACGCACGCTGGAAATTGATTTGGGTACGGATGGTATAACTCTCGTTTATGCTGCGGCTTTCATCGATGACTGCTCCGTCCGGGAAATAGTGATTGGCGTTGTTGCTCTTGGAGGTCCCGTCGTTGTATTCGATGCGTACGGAATAAGCGTCTTTGTCGTGTACGGTCTTGTCCATCGTGCTGCCTCTTGTCCAGCTACCTCCGGCTTCAATATTCAGACCTTCCAGGATATTGACTTTCAATTTTCCGCTGAGACGGACTTGAAAATCTTCATTGTAAGTCATTTCTTTGGAAAGGTTCTCTATCGGGTTGTAAGTCCAATCCTTCATCCCTGTGGCTGCTTCGTAAAGGGCAATCTTTCCAAGGGGTGTAGAGAATATGGTAGTTGGTTCTCCGGTTTCCGGGTCAATCAGATTGTCGTATGGTTGAATCAAAGCGTCTTCCTCCCAACCGACAAAGTGCTCGTAAGTCTGATAAGGCTCTTCGTTCTTACGGTAAACGACATTAGCCTGCGCTCCGAAAGTCACCCATTTATTAGGAGTCCACTCATTATTTAAATCCAAAATCAAACGTGAGCCTTTGGTATGAAGCCAATCGCCACGCTCGCCCAAATAGTTGATGCTGGCGTTGAAAAGATTAGTCTCGCTGCCGCCAGAAATACGGATATTGTGAGAATGGTTCAGATAGTTGCGGAACAGGTGGTCTTCCACTTGTTGCAAACCGTCCACTTTTTTCAACTCCTCAATTTTGGCATCAGCCTCCGCCTGGGTTATATCGCCGTTCATTGCCAACAAAGTATAATAAGTAGCCTGTCCGAAAGGATATTTCTCACCAAGATCATGCCAACTGGTATTCTGGCTGAACAAATCTAACTCCGCGTCGATATAGCCTTCTGTAGAAACACGATTCAATTTAGAGAGGTCGGGCTTCAACGTTACGCTGAAAGTACCTTTGTAAGAGACATTCAGGCTTCCCCGCTCTCCTCTTTTGGTTGTGATGACAATCACGCCATTGGCTGCCCGTGAACCATAAATAGAAGCTGCAACGGCGTCTTTCAACACAGTAATATTCTCGATGTTCTCCGGGTTGATGGATTCAATATCGCCCTCGATGGGATAGCCATCAACCACCAATAACGGATCTTTCTCCGCATTAAAGGTTGATACACCACGGATTTCGATGTTGCCTTTCCGATCTACAACCACACCGGTCATCATACCTTCCAAGACAGAATTCAAATTGGGCTGCAATTTGGTTTCTAAACGTTCGGCGTTAATTGTGCTGAAAGAACCTGTTGCCCGTTCTTTCAAGATGGTTTGGTAACCAGTTACAACTACTTCTGCCAAGTCTTCTGTTTCCTCTTGCATCGTAATGTTAATGGCTTCTTGCCCGGTATAAGCCACTTCCTGTGTTTTCATGCCAACAAACGAAAAGACAATTGTTATGCCGCTTGCCTCTGGAACATCCAGACTCCAATTGCCGTCTACATCGGTTGCTACGCCAAGCGAAGTGCCTTTAATCTGCACCGTTACGCCAGGCAATGGCAAACCATTCTGGTCAATGACCTTACCTTTCAAAGTTACCACTTCTTGTGGCAAACTTGGAGTTGCACGCTTCACAATGAAAACCACATCGTTTTCAAAGCGGCATTCCAAAGGTGTCGGAGCAAAAACACGTTCCAACATTTCTTTGACATCCTCATTTTCAGAGATTACGTTTACGGCGGGCAATTCCTTCACGTAATCTTCATTGAACACAAACCGCAAGCCGGTTTGCTTCTTCACTTCCCTGAACAATTTCAAGACACTGGAATCTTGCAAGTCCAAAGATACTAACTTCTGTGAATACGTCGTAGCTGAAGCTCCCAATGCAAACGACAACATCAGGATCATGAGCGGATTCATCATTCTGCACGACTTCCATAGCCTATGCAGCGAAAGTTGATTAATTCTCATAATTTTACGTTTTAGATGAAACAATGCCGGGAAAAAATTTCTTCTTCCCCGATTTTTATTCTATTATTAAGCAATTCCCTTTTATATTCACGTGAATGTCGGAAGTCTCTTCAAAAAAGTAAAGCAAAGTACTTACTTCCGAATAACGCTTCATGTCGCCGGAAAAACGAATATGACGCGCCTCATCATTTGCAAAGAAGACTTCCACGTTATACCAACGTGACAGTTTTTCCATAATGCTTTCCAAAGTCTCATTATTAAAAACAAAATCCCCGTCCTTCCAAGCAATGTAGCTGTGTATGTCTACATTTTCAACCTCGATTTTCTCGGAAGCAGTTTTCCATGTCGCCTTCTGTCCCGGCAAAATTTTAGTTTCTTGCTGTGCACAACGAATGCCTACGCTGCCTTCTACCAAAACCGTCTCCACCTGCCCCGGCGTATAGTTGTTTATATCGAATATTGTACCATAAGCTTTTACTGCTGTACCATCTACTTGCACAACAAATGGGTTATGAGGGTTTGGTGCGATTTCGAAATATCCCTCGCCTTTTAACAAAACGGTTCGTTCCCCGTTTGCAGGAAAGCTCACCGGATATTGCAACTCGCTTTCCGAGTTCAATCGAATATAAGTGCTATCCGACAATACAATGGAGAACTCACCCCCTTTGGGCACGATGACTTTATTATACAAGGTTTGCGCAAGCGATGAAGCTGTATAACAAATTTTACCTTCCGCATCAATCTGAATAGAGGCACCGTCTTTTTCTTTCAAATTCTGGGTGATTGAATCCATAGTGATTTGCTCCCCATTAGAAAGCACCAAGACTGCCCGCGGACTCCCCGGTTGAATATTCTGAACCACTTCCACAGAAGAAGAGGGCACTTTCTGCAAATAAACCAACATCCAACACACACAACCCAACACAATGGCTACGGAAGCTGCGATTGCCCCTATTCGATACAATTTATGTTTTCGAAGTTTTCTTTCAATGATTTTGAAATCACCTTGGATAAGATTTCCTCGAATTCCCCAACGCATATCTAAGAAATTCCGCCGGAAACTCTTAAATTTGCGTTTGTTTTCAGGATTGGCATTCATCCAATGCTCAACGGCTTCCCGTTCTTTGTCGGAAAGTTCGCCTGAAAAATAGTCCAATAACCGTTGCTCCCAAAATTGATTATCCATTACGTTTTTATTATCTGTACATATTAGAGACAGATAAAACTCAAAAACGGTTGAATGGATTTCTCATTTTTTTCAGCAGGTAAACAAAAAAAATTTCAACATCAGCACCAAAAGTACTTCGCAACGTCTTTAATGAATTCACTAACAATGTCTTTAGTGTAGCTATCGAAATTCCCAATTTTTCAGCAGCTTCCTTATAATGCAATCCCTCTACATATATGCACTTTACCACATCACGGCTACGGGGTGGCAGTTTTTCTACCGCTTTCATTACCCGCGCAATCAAGTCATCTATACCGGAATCGTATTCTTCCCATACAGGCACAACCCGGTCAATGCCATAAACATCACGCAAAGGATCATGTTTCTCCAAGTGATTTAAAGCCCTATTGCGCACAGAGGTATGCAAGTATTCCTTCAATTTATCAGGTTCCGTGTGATCTAAACTCTGCTTTTCCCAAATGGAAATGAAAAACTCCTGAACCAAATCTTCGCTTGCCGGAATATTATTCAAAAAGGTATCTGCCCATACGACCAAAGCCTTATAATATTTTTGATACAAGGCTTCCAAACCTTGCTTATCCCGCTTTTTTAATAATTCGCAAATGATTTGGTCTGACAATTCCATAAACTTACCTATTCTCGCATATTTTATTTATAAAAATCGATGGCACAATTACAATCCACAGACGAAATTTGCCGATACAACTTTTCATTGCAAAGGAGCAAAAAATAATCTTCACTCACAATCAAATTTCAATTTTTCTCCAAGAATTATTGAAAATCTATCCGGCAATATCCCTAAAAACTCATCAACTCTTAAGTAACCAAGCAAACTACACTTCATTTTTCTACAGCCCCTCCCGCCAGTCGCAAAAAAGGCGCGTCCTTGCGGCGCGCCTTTATTCATCTTGCCTCAAACGGCTACTCCAAGGGCAAATACATCGAAGTCGATGCCATCTTCCCTTTCGCAGTCCGTGCAAAAGCATATACATGCAGCTCGCCGTCCATATAAGCGGGGATGGTCAGCGTCACCGACTCCCCGCCGCCGCGAGTGCCGATTTCCATCACCTTACAGCGGAAAATCTCCCCGTCGCTCACCACGACGGCATACACTTTGTCGTCCGCTTCGCAATATGTGCCGAACTCCCCGTCCGGTGTCACCGAGAACATCAGGTTATTTCCTCCTTCTTCCCGTGTCACCGCGACCGTCGGCGGCACTACAATGCCCTCGGCGCACCGCAGCCTTGCAAAGTCCACCGCGACTTCCCTGCTCTCCAAATCCGTTACCGTCACAATGTCCTTATTCCGGTGCATGAACATATTGCCCGGTGTCCAGTCCTTCTTCAGGTCTACGAAACCCAAACGCAAAGCGGGTACCATCGCACGGCTCAGCCGCACCAATTCTCCAAACTTCAACTGCTGCTCCATTTGGAATTCATTCACTGTCTTGGGCATATTCGATTCTCTCTTTCTGCCCATTTGTTGTCCGTTATGGACGTAATAGGAAATATTTCCTATCCTGCCTTGAAGGCGCTCTAATGAAGCTAAATCTATTTTAGCCATGATAAAATTATTTTAAAATATTATTCTTCGTACGATCATAAATATCACGTACAATATGAAAATGCCCTAATCCACTTCCAAAATCAACCATTTTCGAAAAAAAATTCATCCCTCCTTCCAAAAAAAATCCCTACAACAAAGTAAAACTGCTAATTACCAATCAAATACAACATGAAAAAATTTTCTCTCTGCACAAAAAAAATACACATACAGGCAAAAAAATACCGGCAGCCATCACAACTGCCGGTATCCCTAGGCGCAAACTTCCGTTTCGCCCCTCAAGTATATAACTTATTCCTTCAATCTTCCGATGGCGTGATTTTCACCCCCACCTTGCCATTAATAACAGCGGTTTCCGTCGCCGAACCGCCTCCATACGGCATCTTGTCCGACACCACGCAATCCTTAAATTCCACCTCAATATACTCGCCCTTCTCATAGCTCGTCACCACCAAACTCCCCTTGGCACTATAAAAATACCACAAATCCCCATCATACGACGGGTCGGAATCCACCCAGCCCGAAATAAACCAATTATATTCCTCGCCATCCTCCACTACAAGCTCGCACAAATTCACCCCCTCGCGCAGGTAAATCTCGCACAACTCATCCTGCTCCGGAATAAGAATGCCGAACGAAGTCCGGCTGAGAAGCGGCATATTAACCTGAATGTTAATACTCCCCAAATCCTCCTCCGCCGTCACATTCTCCACCTCAATCGCCTCACCGTCAATCGTAATCGTACACTCATAATCCCCGTCGCCACGCAACGCATCATCCCACGCTTCCTTGTCCTCCTCGCTGCATCCTGCGGCAAACAACCCCATGCCGGCAACCGCCAGCATGCAAACCAACCGATTCATAAACTTTTTCATATCCATCATCTTTAATATTCAACATCTCCTTAAAACAGGCGCCGCCTATCTTCCCGACCGTCGGCGCCCTCGGGCGCAAACGCCCATTATACAACAACTAAAAGTAGTACCTGCCTTACTTCTTTTTAAACCGCCACTCATTAAACGTCCATTGGAAGCGGAAATAAGCGGTATTACCCTTCAAAGACTTCGTATCCCCGGATTCAGGAGTATAATCGGCAAGCTTTGTGAAAGGAAGCTCCATCCCCCAGCTGATGCCGAATTTCTTTTTAAACTTAAGCCCGATATTGTAACAAATGCCCACATCAAACCCTTTCGCTTTCACTTCTTCAGAGTCAAACTTTTTCAATGCAAAGGCAAAGTACGGTCCCAAATCCACAAAAGCCTGGAACTTCTTAAAATTGTAAATGCCACCTGCCCGAAGCGGAATCGACAACTGCCGAATTTTGAAATTATCGACAAACAGCCGGCCTCCAATCCCATCCTCCGTAGGAGTTTTCTTGCCGCCCTTTTTGCTCAAATGCAACCCAGCTGCTCCATACACGCCCAAGTTGTCGTCAAGATAAGACTTAAAAATTTTTCTCGCGTCAAGTCCCAAAGTAAAGCTCATTTTGCCCTCGTCATACGGCTCGCTTGCCGACAAGGCAGCGAATCCCACCGACACCGTATAATCCAAATTCGAGAAAAAAGATTTTGCACCCCCTGAAGTCTTGGCAGTGCTTTCAGTTTCCTGTGCCTGCGCAAACGAAAAGGCGCAGCACAACATAACGCATAAAATAACGATTCTTTTTGTCATAGTGTTTGTTTGATTTTATTGTTTAACTTGCTTCTTTTTTGTTACTTCAAATTCTGTTTTCTTCATTTTTTCCTTTTCTGTTTTAGTCCAAAATCCCGAAAGTTAAGACAATAAAAAAGCGTGGACTAATCACTTCGTCTACGCTCTTAGAGGTATCGCCAAACACCGTTGCCGCAATATACGAGTAAAAGCCCACGCCGGGTGGCGTGAGCATCAACTTTTACTCTTGCGGCAGTTTTGAAATTTTGGCGAAATTTACTAAGAGCAAGAATAAAGCTAACGCTTCTTTATCTTATGTCTTTAATGTACAGTCTCTTTTATTTTACCATAGGCAAATCCTTTTTATGGGTTCTACAATGCCCCAAAATTAGAGTTTTCCCTTCTCATAAGCAAAATTTTATCACAAAATGTTTTAGAAACGCCTCATTTCAGCCAAAAACATGCCCGAAAAAGCATTTTTTCACACATTTTCTTCCCACCCTTCTTTCTCCCTCATGTTCAGCACCTTTCCCCGTCCCATCCGACTATCATCTACGAGTTATCTCCGATTCACTAACGAGTCATTAACGTTAAAAAGTAGTATATGATTCGTTACTAAAAAGAAATTTTCTTATACTTGGCTGTCGAAAGGGAGGGGGAAGGGCAGGAAAACGAAGGGGGAAGAGACGAAAAAGGGAGGGAAAGACTGAAAAAGGCAAAGAAAACGGAGGGAAACGACAGGGGAAATCTCCCAAAACTCTCCACAAACAAAAAGGGTGCATCGTTCATTACGACACCCTCTCATACATCAAAGCCCCGGCTTCCGGAAGCCGAGGCTTTGTGATTAAAAAAGAAGGTGTGCCTTTGACACACCCTCGGAATATTTATTGATTCCAATCAGGATTATTTCTGAAATAAGTCTCTACAGGAGGGAAATCGCTTTTATTATAAAGCGGTTCGTACAAGCCTATAATGCTACCTATCCAATGTTTTGAGTAAGCCTTGTTCTCAAAATCAAATACTTTAGGATTCATATAGGGCAGACGTTCTGCTTTACGCAACCAATTATGCAACTGAGGAACCAGTGTGCCCGGAAATGTGGCATTCCCAGTTGTACTGGTTTGGGTCAAATTGCTGTCATGGTTATAACCGACGCAATGGTTTATTTCATGGCTTACTGTTTCCCAAGCAGCATTCTTCATAGTATAGTAATGGCTGTAATAGCAGGGATGATAAACAGCCAACGTCTGACCTCCGCCATAACCATTCGCAGTATTGGCAACCAGCCCCAAACAGAATGTGCGGTCTTTCCTCAAATTATCATAAAGTTCCTCATACTGCTCTTGTGTAAAATTCTTCTTGTTATTCCCCCAAATAGGATTATTGTTCATCACTTCAAGATAATTATACATGATATGTTTAAATTCCGGGGTACTATACATATAAGCCAGATTAGTCAGCATAACCACCCATTCCCGGGCATAAATAGCAGTCATTGGCGCATATTTCGAATCGTTGGCATAGTTATCAAAAAAGCCTGTCCAATTAATAGTTATCTCATCCCTCAACTTTATCCAAAGCGGGTCTTCCGTTTCTATTGAAAAAGTCGTCCCGTCCCCAGGGGTAATAGTTGCAGGTTGGTCTTCCCGGTTATAAATGGTCAAACTTCCATTTTCATAAGGGATTTCATAATCAAATTGTGCCAACGGAGGCAACATATCAATATAAAAAAGTATATAACTATCTCCACTTCCTTGAGGGTGCGCCATCAGGAATACATTATTAAGCGTATCACACACCCAACTGGTCAAGCAAAACCAGTACCCTCGCTATTAGCTTCAATCTTAATCAGTTCTTTGGTCGAAAATGTGCGAAGGTCTCTATCCACAACTGTGTCATTGCTTTCCATGCGATTCTCATCCACATAAAGAATCGTTCTCTTGTTTTCGAGTTCCTCCCATGTCAGGGAATCTACTACAACTGCTTTCACATCTACACCATTGTCATCTTTCGAGCAAGCCACAAACACCAGAGCGCCAAGGGATGCGTACAAAAATAGTTTTCTCAATAATTTGTTCATAAGATAGCATTTAACGGATTTATAATTGAATTATTTGATATGCCTTTTCCGTCATTCTGTGCAAATATAATAAATACTTCCCAATAATCAAACGAATATTTGCATTTTTAAGATTCCACAACCGTATTTTTTAAGAAAGTCGCCCGAAAAGCAGCAGACAAAAAAAGCGCACCGTCGAACGGTGCGCCCTTTATGCAGTCGAGATGACTGGACTCGAACCAGCGGCCTCCACGTCCCGAACGTGGCGCGCTACCAACTGCGCTACATCTCGTTTTGCGGGTGCAAATGTAATAAAGATTTCAAGAAAAGCATTACATTTGTGGAAATTTTTTTGGAATATAATTTTAAAGCCATGGATTCAATTCGACAAAATAAAGTAGCTCGACTGATACAGAAAGACTTAAGCGAGCTTTTCCGTCAGGAATGCAAAGAGTACGCTCTGGGGGCAATGCTCTCCATTACGACAGTCAGGGTGAGTCCCGACCTGTCTTATGCCAAAATTTACGTCAGCATTTTCCCTTCCGAACGCACGGAAAGCGTCATGCAGAGCCTCGAAGAGCACAACCGGAGTATCCGCTATTTCCTCGGCAAGAAAGTAGGCAAACAAATGCGCATCGTCCCCGAATTACGCTTCTTTGTCGACGACAGCCTAGACTATATCGAGAAAATAGACGAATTGCTGAAATAAAACTCCCGTCCCATGCGGTTGTCTCTCTTCATCGCGCGGCGTTATCTTTTTTCCAAAAAGAAGCAGAATGCCATCAATATCATCTCCGCCATCAGCGTAGTGGGGGTGGCAGTCGGCACCTGCGCCTTGATTGTCGTGCTGTCCGTATTCAACGGCATGGACTTGCTTTTGCAGAAAAGCACGGGCAGCTTCACGCCCGACCTGGTGGTTTCGCCTGCGGAAGGCAAATACGCGGACTTTGACACTGCCTTCTGCCATTACCTGGAGACTGTGCCGGCAATCGCTTCATGCCACCGCGTCATCGAGGAAAAAGCGCTCCTGCGCTACGAGGACTACACCGCCCCCGTCGTCATCAAAGGCGTGGACACAAACTACATCGAGGATTCAGGCATCGCCGCCAATCTGTTGGGAGGCGAAAGCATCCTGCGGAGCAGCCGTGGCTACGAAGGGTTGTTCGGCTACGGCGTGGCAGCCCGCCTGCACCTGTCCCTCTCCACCCGCCGTCCCGTGGTCTGCTATTACCCGGACAAATTAGGCTCACCCACGGCGGCATCGCTTGCCACACGGCAACTGCATCCCGCCGCTTTTTTCAGCGTACAGCAGGAAATCGACGACTATTACGTGCTCACCGACATAGTTTTGGCACGCGAATTATTCAAGACACGGGGCAAAGTATCCAAAATCGAAGTGCGCCTCTCCGACCCCGCCCTGCTCCAAGAGACAAAAGCACAATTGCAGGCACAGGCAGGCAACCGCTACCGGGTCGAGGACAAATACGAACTGAACGGCGCATTCTATGCCATGATGAAAGCCGAAAAACTGGCGGTTTTCGTCATTCTGCTTTTCATCCTGCTGATAGCCTCGTTCAACATTGTCGGCTCAATTTCCATGTTGATATTGGACAAAAAGGAGGATTTGCAGACCTACAAAGCCTTGGGCATGACCCGCCGTCGCCTGACAACGCTGTTCCGCACCGAAGGATTGCTCATCGTCGGGGGCGGAGCCGCGCTGGGCTTGCTGCTTGGCGTGGGGCTTTGCCTGTTGCAAAAACACTTCGGGCTTATCACGCTGGGCAGCGGCAGCTATATCGTGGAAGCCTACCCGGTGCAACTCATTGCAGGGGATGTCCTGCTGGTACTGGCAGCAGTGCTGCTCATCGGCTGGGGCGCCTCCTCATTCCCGGTACACTATTTGATAAAGAAATTGGTGCCGGACACTTACAAAACCGTCAAAAAAGAAAAGAACACATAAAAGATAAAGGGATGAAACGAAAACTGACACTCGCATTAGCACTCTGCCTCTCCTGCGGCGCATTTGCCCAGGAACAGGAAATCAAAGCGGTCATCGAGACCAACCTCGGCAACATGACCGTGAAACTCTATAACGACACGCCGCTCCACCGCGACGCTTTTGTCCGCCTCGTCAAGGAAGGGCACTACGACGGCACCCTCTTCTACCGCGTCATCAAGGAGTTCATGCTCCAAGGCGGCTCCGACGACAGCCGCAACGCCCGCCCCGGGCAGGTGCTCGGCTACGGCAAGGATATCGACGTGCAACCGGAGTTCCGCCCCAACCATTACCACAAGAAAGGCGCCCTCGCCGCCCCCCGCCAGCCGGACAACATGAATGCCGACAAGGTGTCGGACATCGCCCAATTCTACATCGTCCACGGCAAAAAGTACACGGAAGCAGAATTGGATAACTACATCAAGTCCGTCAACGTCCCCATCAAACGGGAAATCCAAAAGAAATACTACCACCCGAAAAAGCCCCTCCTCGATTCCCTCCGGGCAGCACACGCTGTCGAGGAGTTCCGCGAGGTGGCAAGCGTCATTAAAAAACAGCTTGCCGACGCCTGGGAAGCCGCTGATGGTAAGATTGAAATGTCCGACGCCCAGCGTGCCGATTACCTTTCCGTCGGGGGGTGCCCCCACTTGGACGGCGAATACACGGTGTTCGGAGAAGTCATCGAAGGCTTTGACGTCATCGACAAAATCGCCACCCTTCCCACCGACAAGCACGACCGTCCCCTGACGGATGTAAAAATGACAGTACGAATTTTAGAAGAATAACCCATGTCCTCCAAACGCACACTTATCCTGGGAATCAACCTTTTGTGGACGATAATCATCTTCGTCCTCTGCGTCATGCCGTCGGACGACCTGCCCAACCCACGCTTCAACTTCCCGCACATCGACAAGGTGGTGCATTTTGGCATGTACTTTGTCTCCTCGCTCCTCATGATGTACCCCCTGGAACGCTACCGCCATTTCAGCCGTGCCCACATCTGGTGCATCGCCATTGGCTTTGCCTTCCTCTTCGGCGGCGCGGTGGAACTCCTCCAAGCCCGCTACTTCGGACGCAGCGGCGACTGGTACGACCTCCTCGCCGACGTGCTCGGCGGCACAGCAGGTTGCCTCGCCTACCCCGCCGTGAAGCGCCTCCTGCCCTCAAGGTTCCGAAAATAGCTCTCTGCATATAATTTTTCCCCCTACATTTCCAATTCTCACAGAAAACCCGTAGCTTTGTGACTTTGAAGATTAAACGCAACCACTATGTTAGAACAAATCAAGCAACTCATATCGGAAATCGGGAGCTTCACGGCGACGACTCCGGAGGAAGTGGAACAATTCCGCATCAAGCACCTGAGCAAGAAAGGCACCATCGCCGCCCTCTTCGACCAATTCAAGGCAGTGCCCGCCGAACAGAAAAAGGACATCGGCAAGGCGCTCAACGAACTGAAAACGGCAGCCCTCGACAAGGTGAACGAGCTGAAAGAAGCCCTTGCCTCTACCGACACCGGGCGCAGTGGCATCGACCTTACCCTGCCGGGCGACCCCTTGCACCTCGGCACGCGCCATCCGCTCTCGGTCGTAAAGAACGAAATCCTCGCCATCTTCA
Organism: uncultured Odoribacter sp.; assembly: GCA_944321145.1. GTDB lineage: Bacteria > Bacteroidota > Bacteroidia > Bacteroidales > Marinifilaceae > Odoribacter. Next base: position 14,024 of record CALUKF010000011.1, read on the forward strand.
GCCGCTTGGGCTACACCATCTCGGAAGGTCCGGAAATCGAGGACGACTGGCACGTCTTTTCTGCCCTCAATTTCCCGGAGGAACACCCTGCCCGCGACATGCAGGACACCTTCTTCATCGAGCGGCATCCGGACATCCTCCTGCGCACCCACACCTCATCCGTGCAGGTGCGCGACATGGAGACCCATCCGCTGCCCATCCGCCTCGTGACCCCCGGACGGGTATTCCGCAACGAAGCCATCTCCGCCCGCGCCCATTGCATGTTCCACCAAATAGAAGCATTGTATGTCGATGAAGGCGTTTCCTTTGCCGACCTGAAGCAGACGCTTACCTACTTCGCGAAGGAACTCTTCGGACCGGAGACCCAAATCCGCCTCCGTCCCTCTTATTTCCCCTTCACCGAACCGTCTGCCGAAATGGACGTTTCCTGCTCCCTTTGCCACGGTGCAGGCTGCAACGTCTGCAAAGGCACCGGCTGGCTCGAAATCTTAGGCTGCGGCATGGTAGACCCCAACGTCTTTGAACTCAATGGCATCGACAGCGAAAAGTACACCGGCTTTGCCCTCGGCATGGGCATCGAGCGCGTCGCCATGCTCAAATACGGCATCAAAGACCTGCGCCTCTTCTTCGAGAACGACATCCGTTTCCTCGAACAATTCAGCACAGCAGTGTGATAAACGATGAACGATGAGGGATGAACGATTAACGACACCACAAGCACCGACTGTCGTTAATCGTTCATTATTAATCGTTAATCGCTCAATAGGATATGGAGCACACACTTCCCCACCACACTGTCGTCCTTCCCTCCGTATTCCACAGGCACTCGCGCACCGTCAGCCGCCGCGCCTCCATATCTACCGTTGCCACCAAGAACGACAACAACGCCTCGTCGCCTGCCGAAAACTCCCCTTTCATCGGCGAATCCACCCGGAACACCGGCAGCCGGATGCTCCCGTCCACACCCGTCCAAGTGTAAAACTCACAATAATTCTTATCCCCATGGAAATAAGCCTTAATCATCGGACGCCGGCTAAAAAACTGCTCCAGTTCCCGCCAATTGCCTATGGCGTCCTCCTCCACGCTCCGTGCCCGTGCTGTATCCGCCAACAGGTTCTCAAAGCGATCGGCGGCATTGATGGAATGGTCGCCACGAGGATTCGTGAAATGCTTCGTGTCCGCATTCGGCGGGTCATGGGTGAAAACAAAAACCGGCGTCAGGCTGTCAGCCGCCACCTCCCGGTCAAACCACGCCCGCATTCCCGCATCGAGCCACATCCCCACAAACACCAGCCGCAGCCCACCGCAATCCACCACGTAGTGCACCTTGTCCCGGCTGTAATCAAACGTCGCGGCACTCCGCAACGTGTCAGGCTGCATCGTCCGGTTGTATATCTCCGCAGCCACCGTCGCGTCCAGCCCCGGATCCAACCCCTTCGGATAACCGATGGCATTTGAAATGTCATGGTTCCCTGGCACTAAATAAAGCGGCACATCCAACGCCCCCAGCCAATCCCGCTCAAACTCTGCCCACGACTCCGCAGCCGTCTGCACCCCAGCCTGCATCCGGTTGACAATGTCCCCCGTGCAAACCACAAAATCCGCCTCCCCGAACGCCTCCCCTGCCAACACCCCGCCATCCTCTGGCAGCACTGCCTTCTCCAGCATCGGAAACGCCTCCAGCATCGCCCGGTTCACCTCGCTGCTCGTCGCCCGTCCCCCGCGAAACTCCCGCTCCAATCCATAATGCAAATCCGAGCAATAAACAAACCGCAAGATTCTCCCCTGGGCGGCTGCATCCCGCAACCCTGCCCAAAGGAGAATCCAGCAAAGTAAAAACAATAGCTTGCGCAATGTCCTCATCTCACCACTCTATTTTCTCGCCCGCCTTGGCTTCATTGTTGCTCGTGCCCTCCGTAGCGTCAATCATCACCCAATTGTCGCTGCCGTCTGGCTGGCGTCCGTAAGCCTGTCCGGCATCCTCGCCATTGTATTTTGGGTCGTCACCCCAGCTTTCACCGCTGTTCACAGGCAGGTTTTCAAATACGTCCAACTGCTCCCCCTTCGGCGAAAGCAACTCAATTTTCACCGCCTTCTTGGCAGACAAACCGCTGGTGAATCCCTCGGAATAATCCTTCGCATCAGCATACAGCACCAAAAAGCTATGCGCAGCAATCTTCGTCCCTTCGGGTGCCACATAGACTATTTCTTCATCGTCCTTTTTCAACTGTACGCCCGTCAAGTCGATTTCCACGTCGGAATTGTTGTATAACTCGATGTATTTCGGCTTATTCCCATTCAATTCGTTCAGCATCAATCCCGTATAATCTCCTTCCGTCACCTCCGGCTGCTCGTCTGAATTGGCAGCCCCTTTGGTCGCCTTTGTCACAATTGCCCATTCGCCGGTGCCGTCTGGGATACGGGCATAGCTGCCGCCTACCAAATGCCCTTCATCCTCGCCCACAGCGGCATCCCGGTCAAAAAGGTCAATTTGCTTACCGGACGGCGTTTCGAGCACGATGCTCACCTTCTTGCTGTTGGAAATCTTCGCGCCCAATTCCGTCACGCCCTCTGCCTCATTGCGGCTCTTCACATCGTAAGCCCCGGCAGCAATCACATCCCCGGAACGGTAGGTGTAAATCACCTCGCTGATGTTGTCCTCGTCGATTTTAATGATTTTCACGCCGTTCAGGTCAATCGCTGCCGACGAACTGTTGTACAATTCCACCCAATCATCATCCGAATTGCTGTCTCCGCCGCACACTTCGTTCAACACCAATCCCGTATAGTCGCCGTCTTCCGGCTTATCCTGCTTGGGTTCTTCATCATCCTTGCAGCCGGCAAACAACACCATCGCTGCCAGGGCTGCCATCAAAAATTTCTGTTTCATCTTATTCATTTTAAATTTAAGTCAAAAAAATTCCCGTTTAAAAAGACACCATTACCCGCAACTGGCAGATGTGGAAATCAATCCCGTCCGGCATCGCCTCGCTCAGTGCCTTGCCGTTCATCGTAATCTGCCCCTTGGAGTCGGCATATTTATCATTGTCCATATAAGTATAATTCAAACCAATCACCACATTGCGCACCGGCATCCAGTTCAACGCTGCCGCATACGACATCGCTTCCCCGCCCGTGATATACGCCCGCTCATCATGAAAATCATTCATATTGATATGGCTCACTCTCCCTGCAATCTCCAGGCTTCCCCCTTTCCCGCGCTTGCCGAGTGTGCTGAACTCCGCCTCGTCGGGTGCATAACGCCGGTTTTCGCCCAAAATCATATAAGACAGCGTGGCATACCATCCGTTGAAAACAGCGTTGTCCAAACCGGTTTTCCGGTCACCGCCTTCATACATATAACGCGAGAGGTTCGTATAAATATACTCCCCGTAAGCCAACCATTTGCGGTAGCGGAAGCCCGCCTCCACGCCTGCCACGGCGTAATGGTTCACGTTCTCAATCTCCGCCTGCACGAAACGCCGGCGGTCTACCCGGCTCTCCGGGAACGTGCGGAACAATGCTATCTTGTCATCCAAGCCGCCGACTGCCGGCACTTGGTAATTCGCATAACCGCCCACATGCGCCGTCCAATCCTTTTCCGCATCCGTTGACACTGCCGCCCGGGCAGCAATAGCCCAGCCGTCGTTCCCCCGGTTACGTTCCTTCTGCACCAAATCCACCGTGCTGCCGAAGACACCGCCCGAGGCCCACCAATGCCTGCCCCAGCCCGTCACGGCAACACCCAGCCGACGCCCGTCGGCAAATGCCTCCACCGCCATCGGACGCTCTGCTAGCGAAAGATATTTCGAACTCGTCGTCCGCTCCATGCTCATCGGCACCTTAAAATGCCCCGCCTTCACCGACAGCCGTTCATTGAAGCGATATCCCACAAACAAATCCTTAATCTCCAACTCATTGTTCGCAAAATCCAAATCCAGTTCCGCAAACCAATCCCGGAAAAACTCCGCCTTCAGCGCAAACCGCGCCCGGCGCACTATCACCCCGTTGCTGAACCGGAAATGCCCGTCGTCCTCCTCCAAATCCTTGTTCACCTTGGACGTCAACCCATCCACATTCCCCACCGGCGCATACACTGCCGCGTCCAAATAAATCCGGTTATCCATCCACAAATGAAAATCCCTGTCCGGCGAAGCGAAATGCAGCTTCCCGTCCTTGAAATACACCTTGGCAGGCACCTTTTCTGCTTCCTGCCCCCATGCCATGCCGCCCGCCATAAGCGCAGCCAGCATCAATAAAATCTTCCTTTTCATATCACTTTCATTTTTCGCCCGCAAAAGAACCCAAAACTTGTTACACTCATACGACAAAAATGTGACATTTCGGTTACACATTTTCGGAAAAAAGGACTCCCAAAACTCCAAATTCTAAAATTTCCATCTCAAACCTCCTTCGCACCTGTCCAGCACCCGAGCAAAACAGGGTCAGAAGCTATATTTAAGTTACACTTAACTTACAGTTGAGTTACATTTCATTTAGAGATAAACCTATTCTCAACCTATTATAAACCTATTATCATCTTATTCTAATATAATAAGAATAGGTCAAAGATTGCTTTTCATATAAACATCCTGTAATAGGAATCTAACTTATATGTAATTGAAGTGTAAAGGAAATACGGGCTTTACACATGCCTTGCACGGGTACCGGACAGCAGGAGGATAGACGCGGACGTGCGGCAAGAATGCTACCGGGAGGGAAAAATGCAACGAAATCGGCGCGAATTTCCGCAACGATGTCCGGGGGATAGAGAAATGTTTGGTGGAATGATTCTAAATTTTTATCTTTGTCGAGTATTTATATTGCAAAACGTATAAGAACTATGCTTAGATACTTTATCGCATTTTTCCTTTGCCTCCCGGCTGTGGGGGCATTTGCCATTCTGCCGGACACCGCATACATTCTCCACCCGGAAGATTTAGGCTTAAAGTACCGGGACTTGGAAGTCACCACCCGGGACGGATACCACATTGCCACTTGGTTTTTCCCGGCACAATCCAAAGAGGATGCTGCCAAAGCATCGGGCAAACGCCCGACAATTATCATTTGCAACGGGGATGCAGGGAATATGTCCTACATGCAGCTCCCGTTGGCACAAGCATGGACGGCGGAAGGCTTTAACGTCGCCACGTTTGACTGGAGAGGCTTTGGGGCAAGCTCTCCATTCTCCATGGACAGGAACTATTTGTGCTATACGGAAATGCTGGAGGATTACCGGTCTGTCGTTCGTGCCGTCGCCCGGCAACCGGAAACTGACAAAGATGCCTTGATTGTCATGGGCTGGTCAACGGGCGCCTATTTGTCCATGATGACTGCCTACCGCGAGAAGCGGGTAAAAGGCTTTATCGGACGGTCGCTCCTCACGGACTTTGAGGAGACCATACCGCTCCTCATGAAAGTCAAAGGAAAGACTCAAGAACAGCTTATCGTGCCGGAGGATTTTCCCGTTCAACAATTGCCTGTACACATCGCGGGGCAATTCAAGAAGCCGGTATTTCTCATCGTCGGGGGAAACGACCAGCGCACACCTTTATGGATGAGCGAGAAAGTACTCAGCCTGTTGCCACGAGAAACGCCCCGGCAGTTAATGGTAGTCCCCCATGCCGGGCACGGCGGGCTGGAAGACCCGATTATCATGGATTTCGAAGGGTTTATTGAAAAAACAACTGCATTTATAAAAACACACCTTCAATAAGCCTCAAGCAGCAACTTCATTGGGGCATTCTCCCCAACAAATGCCAAGAAATCATCCTCCAGAGGCGGCTAAAATTCCACAGTCACCGTCTTCCCGCGCGGGTGGTCGGACGGGAAGGGGATATCGAAATGCTTGCCGTCGATTTTGAGCGTGAGGCGGCTTTGGGCGTGGGTCGGGTCGGCAGCTTGGATTTGCCAGCGGGAACGCACTTTGCGGAGCATATAGATGCCCGGGGTAAGGAATTCCATTTGTAGGCTTTGCCCGGCTTCCAAGGATACCGGTTGATAGGCAACGACATAGAAAGTATTGCCCATGCGGACGGCTTGGGCAGCCTCATCGTTCCGGAGTACCCGGATGTTTTTCACCGGAAATGCTGCCGTCGCTTCGGCAGTGGAAGCAGGGAGAATCAGATATTGATAGCTTGCGTTCTGTCGCCTGCCGTGGCGGAGATAGAGGGCAATGATTTCACCTTCCGCAGGGCGGGGCGCATAGCTGCCCATAAAATCGCTCCAATCACCGGTACGCCTCTCGGCAATTGCCACGCAAGTATCTGCTTGCAGGAGGATATAACCCGTGTTGTCATGGAAATAACGCTGCCCGGAGCGTGTGGCGACATGCGTGCCAATGAGCGGCGTCCAGGTCTTGCCCCGGTAAGCAAGCAGGTCGCCTCGCCTGACCCTTTGGTCTATGGAGGTGGTCATTGCCAGCGTGCTGTCGGTACCAATGCCTGCACCCAGGCAAAGCACGCAGTCTTCCGTAAAGACCCAGGATTTGCAGGCGTGCATTTTGTCGCGGTTCAACACCATGGCAGCCATGCCCGTTGTGCCGTCCGTCACGCCGCCCACGAATGCGCTTTGATTGCGCACATGCGCCCCGTAACGGCGATTGGCAGGGATGGGCGCATCGCTTTCGTAAGAGGTGATGCCGGGAATTTTCCGCCAGTCCCAGAGGGGAAAAATGTTTAAATATTCATCGCCGCGGCAATAGGTATAGAGTGCACCGTCGCCCATGTAGAAGCCTTTGAGGTTGTCCTCGTTGACTAATTCTGTGCCAATCACCCGTTCCGACGCCATCCGCAAGGAGCCCATCCAGCGGGCAGAGCGGTGAATGGTCTGGTCGGAATCCCAGAAATGCTTGTGGCCTGTGAAGTCGGTCTCGGCACGTCCGGTGGTGTAGTTGTCTTGGAGGAAGCGGCTCATGGCTTCCATCTCCTCCGGGGCAAGAAGCCCTTGCATCAAAGTCTCCGTTGCAAAAGCCACGCCAAGGGACTTGTTGATTTGCGTGTTTTCAAACAGCTGGCGGTTGCAGGCATTCACGTCCATGTAGCCTTTCCAGATGACCCAGCGGAAGCCGTCAAGCAGCAGTTTGTTTAGGATGCCCTGCTGTTCGGGGCTCAAGGCAAGGGCTGTGCCGGCAAACAGCCGCGTGTACTCGCTCAGGGACGTCAGGTACGCCAGCCCGTAATTGCCGAATTGCTGTTGCGGTCCGTGCTGGTGAAAGCTCCAATCGCTTTTGATGCCCTCCGGCATATCGGTGCGAATCTCGGAAACAATGGTGTCGCGCGCCGCCTTGACCAAATCGTAATCATTCTGCAACAGCCCCCGAATCAAGACATTCCCGGCAAGCGCCACTTTGTTTTGCCCCGTCATGCCGAAGCGGGCTTTTGCCATAACTGCGATGGCTCCCTCCAATTCCTCCGGCGAAAGCAAGTCCTGCATGAGGAGCAACGCCGGTCCCAGCGTCTTGGGCACACCGATTTCATTGTACCACCAATTGTTACAAACCGGCTTCTCCCGCAACCAATAGCCCAACGACTGATGCAAAGCGTGTTCAATACGAGCACTCCATTGTATATCATCCTTTTTGAGCCAATAGGCTTTGGCAAGCTTCTGGATGCGGGCAACGTGCTCATGCGTGCCCCAACCGGAGCGTTTGGAGTCGTGGTAATTGACATCTTCCCACGTGCCATCCGGACGGAGAGCCGACAAATAAGTCTCTACATTCTTCCAGTCAAACGGATACCGCCGCCGGAGTTCCTCAACAATCAGGTCGGAAATTTCCCTGTCCCTGGGGACTTGGGAGAGAATCTCCACCAATTGCCGGTTGTTGTCCCCCGTGAGGGAGCGGATGTAATTCTCCCGCAAACGGTTCAATTCCTCCTGCGGGCTCTGTGCAGACACACTCCATGCCGCCGCCAAAGCGGCAACAAGCACCAATAGCTTCTTGCTCAAATTCATAAATCGCATATTTTAAGTTTCATTCCCTATTTGCAGTCCGTCCGGATGCTGCTCCTGCAAATTTGCAGAAAATATCGTTTCCACACAAGAAAAGCCGCCGCAATAAATGGAAATTTCCGCATAAAAATTCACATTGCCCTGTTTCCGGCTAAATTATTTCGTACTTTTGCCGAAAGCAGTTTTAAACAGAAAAGCATGATAGAATTCATAAAAGCAGACAGCTGGGGATTATTCGAGGGCATGCCCCGCCCGTGGGTGATTGCAGGACCTTGCAGCGCGGAGAGCGAAAGCCAAGTCTATGAAACGGCGGCAGCGCTGAAAACTGCGGGGATTGGCATCTTCCGCGCAGGGCTGTGGAAACCGCGCACGCACCCGGATTGCTTCGAGGGAGTCAGGGAACGGGGGCTGCCTTGGCTGGCACGCGTGCGCCGGGAACTGGGCATGCACGTGGCAACGGAAGTCGCCAATGCCCGGCACGTGGAAAAGGCTTTGGAGGCAGGCATCGACCTGCTGTGGATTGGGGCACGCACGACCTCCAACCCCTTCGCAATCCAGGAAATAGCCGATGCCCTTCGGGGATGCGCGACTCCGGTGCTGGTAAAGAACCCGCTGACGCCCGACCTGGAGCTTTGGACGGGCGCATTGGAGCGATTGAGCCTGGCGGGCGTACGCCGGTTGGGGACAGTACACCGGGGATTCTTTGCCTACGGGCAGTCCCGCTACCGCAACCTCCCGCAATGGCAATTGCCCGTTGAAATCCGTCGACGCTTCCCCGACCTGCCGGTGCTCTGCGACCCAAGCCACATCGCCGGGCGGAGGGAATATGTGCAGGAGTTGGCGCAACAGGCAATGGACTTGGGATTTGACGGGCTGATGGTGGAGTCGCACATCTCTCCGGAGCATGCCCTGAGCGATGCCGCACAGCAATTAACCCCTGCCGCCCTGCAGGAAATGCTGCAAACCCTCGTCATCCGGAGCGCGGATACCGAAAACCGGCACTACCGCGAAAGCATGGACGAACTGCGCCTGCGCATCGATGCCATCGACGACGAACTGATTGACCTGTTGGCTTCACGGCTGGAAATTGCCGACCGCATTGGCGAATACAAACGCCAGAACAACATCACCATTCTCCAGACCGGGCGTTGGGAAAAGGTGTTGGAGCGGGTTTTCGCCCGCGGGGCAGAGCGGGGCTTGGACGCCGGCTTCCTCGCGCGCCTCTTTGCCCTGATACACCAAGCCTCCATCGACCGTCAAACGCAAGTCATGCACAAAGGGAAATGACGGCCGGGAATCCCGCTACACCCCAAGCGTAACGCGGGTTTTAAATGGTCACGCCGAAGCCCACGGTGAAGACATGCACGTCGGGAATCGAGTTCCCCTTAAAAAGATTGGTCAACGCATAGCTGCCCCACACGGCAATGTGCTTGTAACCCATGCGTACCGTGGCGTCCACCTTGAATGGCACCACGTTGAAATTGCCCTTTGCCTTCTCTTTTTGCTTGTCCCCGTCGCTGTCCTCATAAACCACTTTCGCCTTGGAGTGCATACGGATACCGCCGATAAAGCCGCCCGCGATGTAACATTGCTTGGATGCCTTTTTGGCTGCAGGAAACTGCACTTCCGCCAGCATCGGCACCGTCAGGTAAAAGTTTTTAAAGACGCTCCGCACCGTGTGGTCGTTGCCCTCAAAAGCCGTGCTTGCAGGCACCACCTTCCCGTCAATCTTTGCAAGGGTCACGCCCGGATTGTCAAAACGGAGCCGCTGGTACTCCAAACCCAAGCCCGTCTGCAAACCAAAGTTGCCCCGTTTGTTCAAGTTTATGGAATAATTGGCAAAATTAAACTGCATATTGAAAGAGCCGCACCGTTTCACTTCCAAGTCCTCCATCCCGTCGGGCAGGTTGACCAGATTCATAAACCCGATGTAATACCCTTTCCAATGCCCCTTGAAATTGCGGAAACTCCCGTAATCCCCGCTGCCGCCGAATGTCTTTTCCCCCACGGCAAAGAGTTCCGAGACACTGAGTCCCTTCATCGCGCCGTTTCCGTCCTTGGCTTTTTTTGCCACGCTGTCCTGCGCGTTCTGCGGGAAAGCCGCCACAGCCGACAGCATACATGCTAAAAATAAAATCGCTCTCATAACGTTATGGATTTAAATGATTACTGTTTTCTTCGTCCGTAAAGGAGATGGAATTGAAAAACGTCTCACGTTTTTTCTGCAACAGGTCAATATACCGGTTCTGGGCGCCGATGCTCGCCTGGTAAATGCGCCTTCCCTTGAAAATAAACCGCCGGTAATACGTCATCTCATACTTCCCCTGCGCCAGCGTATACTCCAATTCGCGGATAAACAGGCTGTCGTCCGGGACAGCCGTTTCCTGCTTCAGAACCGCGGTTTCCATGCCCAGCGTAGCAGCCTTCATCATCTCATAAATCTGCCGCATCGCCAGGCTGTCCGTCGGAATCTCCGATGCCGAAAGGTCTGAACACACAATGCCCGCCACGCAGACCAAGTCCTTCGTCTGGTAAATCACAGAAGGTATGCCGTTTACGTCCTCCGTCCGCTTCTGCGGCGTATTCGGAAACAAAAAGGAGATACCCTCCGGGACATTCACCCGCAGCCAAGTCCCGTCCGGAACCACAAGGCACAAAGCCACCAAAAACACTTTCAAGATTCCCATTTTCTCCGTATTTTTGCCGTAAAAATACGACTAATATTTGAGCTTTTAGAAATAATCGTCCTGAAACCTTCCCGCAGGCTGCATTTTTTAAGCCTTTCGACGGTTTTTAGGATTTTACCGGAATGAACGATGAACATAGCAGGCATTGAAATAGGCGAACGCCCCCTGGTGCTCGCGCCCATGGAGGATGTCACCAATCCCCCCTTCCGCCAATTTTGCAAAAAATTCGGCGCCGACTGGCTCTACTCCGAATTCGTCTCCGCCGACGCTCTCGTGCGTTCGGTCAACAAATCGCTGAAAAAACTCACCATCGATGACGCCGAACGCCCCGTAACCATCCAGATATACGGGCGTTTCATCGACTCCATGGTTGAGGCGGCGCGTATCGTCGAGCAGGCGCACCCCGACTTCATTGACCTCAATTTCGGATGCCCCGTCAAGCGCGTCGCCCAGAAAGGCGCAGGCGCAGGGCTGCTCCGCGACATCCCCCTCATGGTGGAAATGGCGCGCCAAGTCGTGAACGCCGTGCACCTTCCCGTGACCGCCAAGACCCGCCTCGGCTGGGACGCCGACCACATCCTCATAGACGACATTGCCGAACGCCTCCAGGACGTAGGCATCCGCGCCCTCGCCATCCACGGGCGCACGCGCGCCCAAATGTACACCGGCGAAGCGGACTGGGAGCCCATTGCCCGCGTCAAGAGCAACCCCCGCATCACCATCCCCATCATCGGCAACGGCGACATCACCACCCCCCAACGGGCAGCCGAAGCCTTCTCCCGCTACGGCGTCGATGCCGTCATGATTGGTAGGGCGACCATCGGGCGACCCTGGATATTCCGGCAAATCAAACACTATTTCGCCACCGGCGAGCTCCTGCCCGACCCCGGCGTCCGCGAGCAAATCGACATCCTCAAGCAACAAATCCTGCTCTCCGTCGAATGGATTGACGAAGTGCGGGGCTTGCTCCACATGCGCCGCCACATGGCAGCCATGTTCAAAGGGCTGCCCCACTTCCGCGACCTCCGCATCCGCATGCTCCAAGCCCCCGACCTCGCCGCCCTCTGGCAAGTCTTCGACGAAATCGAAGCCCGCTACGGCGACCTCCCGGCACAAACCACCGAATAAAAATGGTTCAAACTACCGAACGATTTTGGTACAAATCACCGAACAAAATCGGTTCAAACTGCCGAATTGCAAAATAATTTTGTATCTTTGCCCTGAAAATCAATGGAACTATGGGCACATACAAAAAGAGAATCATCGACCGCTTGCTGAAGCGAAAACTGGAAGGCAAAGGCGCCGTCCTGCTTCAAGGACCGAAATGGTGCGGCAAAACCACCACTGCCGAACAAATCGCCGGCAGCATATTATATATGACTGAACCGGGCAACCTGCAGCGCAACCTGGAACTGGCAAACCTTGACCCATCATTGCTCCTGCAAGGCGACACCCCTCGCCTGATAGACGAGTGGCAAATCGCGCCCAAATTGTGGGATGCCGTCCGCTTCGAAGTAGACCACCGGCAGGCACGCGGGCAATTCATACTGACCGGCTCAGCCGTCCCGCCCTCCACATCCGAAATCATCCATACCGGAACAGGCAGGTTCGCCAAGCTGACCATGCGTCCCATGAGCCTGTATGAATCCTTGGAATCCTCCGGCGAAGTGAGCTTGGGAGAACTGTTCTCCGCGCCGGAAAAAATCCGTGGCAACAACAACAAGCGGCTGCAAGACATCGCCTACCTGATTTGCCGCGGCGGATGGCCTGGAGCCGTCGACGAACAATTGAGCGAGGCTGTCGCCTTAGACCAAGCCAAAGACTATTACGACATGGTCGTGGATGCGGACATTTCCAGGGTCGACGGCGTGAACCGCGACCCCATGCGGGTAAAAGCCCTGATGCGTTCCTATGCCCGCCACCAGGCGACACAAGCCACCCTGTCCGTCATCCGTGCCGACATGACCTCCAACGACACCCAATCCTTGGATGAAGACACCATCTACAAATACATCAAGGCATTGACCCAAATCTTCGTCATCGAAGACATGCCAGCCTGGAATCCCAACTTGCGCTCCAAGACAGCCATCCGCACTTCGGCAACGCGCTACTTCGTCGACCCCTCCATTGCCGTTGCCGCGCTGGGGCTCGGACCTGCCGATTTGCTCAACGACCCGGAGACCTTCGGTTTGCTCTTTGAAACCCTCTGCATCCGCGACCTGCGCGTTTATGCCGACAGCCTGGACGGCGAAGTGTTCCATTACCGCGACGGCAAAGGCTTGGAATGCGACGCCGTCGTCCACCTGCGCAACGGCTCCTACGGGCTGGTCGAAATCAAATTAGGCAGCGACAAAGGCATCGAAGAAGGGGCAAGCAACCTGAAAAAGCTAAGCGACAAAATAGACACCACCCGCATGAAAGCCCCGGCGTTCCTGGCAATCGTTACGGCTATCGGGAATTATGCCTACCGCCGGGCAGACGGCATCTACATCATCCCCGCAGGCTGCCTGAAAGATTAAAATTTTTTGCAACGACTATGGTGAAACCAACAGAAAATATGTAATTTTGTTGCCTATGGAAATGCCGATTGCTTCAAATAAGGACTTTGAGAAATTCTACAAGGAATTCTACCCTGCCGTGTATGCGTTCCTCACGCGCTACACGGGAGACAAGGAATTGGCTGCCAATCTGGCGCAGGACACGTTCCTGAAAATCTACGAGGAGCGCGAGAAAATCGCTACCGTCGAGTATGGCAAAGCCTTCCTCTACACCACTGCCCGCTATCTCTATTGGAACCATTGCAAGCACGAGCAGGCACACCAGAACTACCTCGACTACCTGAGCGAAAACCAGGAGGAGCACTACAATTTCCTCGAATCCGTGACCCGCGAAGAGACCATCCGCCAGCTCTACGACGCGATAGACACCCTTCCCCCGCGTTCCCGTGAACTCATCCTCCTCAACCTGCAGGGCAAGGACAATGCCGAAGCCGCCGAAGCCATGGGCATTTCTCTCAACACCGTGAAGAGCCTGAAGAAAACAGCCTACTCCGCCCTGCGCGACATCCTCGGCAAAGACTTCTACAACGCCCTCCTCATCCTCCTGACCCTTTGATTCCCATGGAATAAAAAACGATGCCTCCCCGTCCGCTTCGTGTGCGGGAAGCACCCCCGTTGCCAATCCAGCAGCACGGACTGGTGCGCCCCGTGCATCCCCCAACTGCCCGGAAGCTGTCCTGCACCTGTGCAAAACAGGGTCAGAACCTATATTTGAGTTACACTTAACTTACACTTGAGTTACATTTCATTTAGAGATAAACCTATTCTCAACCTATTATAAACCTATTATTATCCTATTCCAATATAATAAGAATAGGTCAAAAATAGGTTTTCATATAAATGTCCTGTAACTGGAATGTAATGTGTATGTAACGGAAATGTAACTTAAATACGGACTTTGCCGCTGTGCAGATGCTGCCCAGACGCTGCCCGAAGCAGGGGCGGATATTTTTTTTGAAAAAAAATGGGCAGGCGACTCACCCGTTTTCCGCGCGAAGTAATCTCTTAGGTAGATAAACACAGAAAAATGGACGAGAAATTAAAAACACGGTTAGACATCGCCCGGTTGTTCGCCAAGAAGTTGGCAGACGGGCTGGACGAGGAGGAGGCACGGCGCCTGGAGCAGTGGCTGGCAGAGTCGCCGCGCCACGCTGCCGAGTGGGAACGCCTGCGGCAGGAGGTTGCTCCCGGCGGGCGCAGCGTGGAGTTGCAGCGCGAAGGCGCGCGGCTGGTAGAGCGGCGTTGGCGGGAATTCCGGCAGCGGGTGATGGGCGGAAGGCAGCGCCTGTGGATACAGGCGATACGCTATGCGGCAATCGTGCTGGTGCCATTGGCAGCGGCGGCGTACCTGTGGACAATGTTCCACCCGGCGGAACCGGCAACGGAGGCGGAGACGCCCATCGTGCCGGGCACGTTCCGGGCGCAATTGACGCTGGACGACGGGCGCACGGTGGCATTGGACAGCACGGCATTCCGGAGCATCGGGCAATTGCCGGAAGCGACAGTGAAGGTGGCAGACCGTGTGCTGACTTATACACGCAGCGACCATGCCGCACCGGCGGAGGTGAAATACAACACGCTGGAGATACCCCGTGGCGGGGAATATGCCCTGCAATTGGCGGATGGCTCGCGGGTGTGGCTGAACGCGGAGACGCGGCTGCGCTATCCGGTGGCGTTCGCGGGCACGGAACGGCGGGTGGAACTCACGGGCGAAGCATATTTCGAAGTGAGCAAGGATGCCACACGCCCCTTTATCGTGCGGGCAAACGGGGTGGACGTGCGGGTGCTGGGCACTTCGTTCAATGTGGCGGCATACGGCGCAGAGGTGGTGACGACCCTCGTGGAGGGACGGGTGGCAGTTGAAGCGGGGAGCGAGCGCGTGACGCTGGAACCCGACCGGCAAGCCGTGTGGGACGGGGAGCGGATGGAGGTGCGGCAGGTGGATGCCAGCAACTACGGGCTGTGGCGGAAGGGGATTTTCTACTTCGAGGACAGGCGGCTGGAGGAAATCCTGGATGCCCTGGCGCGGTGGTATGGCGTGGAGGTGTTCTACGTGAACCCGGAGACGAAGGACATGCGCTTTACGGTGGAAATCAAGCGATATGAAAACATCGATGCCATCCTGCGGCGGATTGCGCAAACGGAGCGCGTGCATTTCGGCGTGAGCGGGCGGACGGTCACTGTACAGGAATAAAAAAAAGACAAGGGGTGCTCACGCATGCCTTGCCCGATTGAATTTATAACATTATTGTTTAACTCAAAACCCAAAGGTATGGAAAAAAGTTCGGATTCAGGCAATTTTCACCGAGGAAAGTTGCGAAAAGTATGGTTATTTATGAAATGTTTTATGCTTTTTATGTTCTTTGCTTTTTCGGGAATAGCAGCGACCTACTCCCAAGAGAAAGCGATTACGCTGTCGGTGGAACGGACAGCGTTGACAGACGTGTTCGCCCGGATACGCGCGGCGAGCGGTTACACATTCATTTACAATGCAGATGACTTGCGCGGCTTGACGGTGGAAGCGCTGAAGGTGAAGGACGCACCGGTGGAGGAAGTGCTGGCGCGCTGCTTGGAGGGGACAGGATTCACGTTCCGGATTGAGGACAACGTGGTGGTAATTGCGGCAGGGACAAAAGCGGCGCAAGAAGCCGGCACGGTGGTCATCCGGGGCAAGGTGGTGGACACGCGGAAACAGCCGGTGCCGGGCGTGACGGTAATCATCCAAGGCACTACCCTCGGCACGACGACGGGCGAGGACGGGACGTTCGCCCTGGAAATCCCGGAGCGGGAGGGCATCACGCTGCTGTTCTCGTTCATCGGGATGAAAACGGTTTCCGTGGCTTACACGGGGCAGGAGAACCTGAATGTCACGATGGAAGAGGAGGCGACGGAAATCAGCGAAGTGGTGGTGACGGGCTACCAGACCATTGACCGCCGCAAAAACACAAGCGCGGTGACGTCCGTCAAGGCGGAGGACATCATGATTCCGGGGGCGATGACCATCGACAAGATGCTCGAAGGGCAGATTCCCGACCTGATGGTGATGACCAATTCCGGGGAGTCGGGCGTAGCGCCACGCATCCGCATCCGGGGCACTTCGACGCTTATCGGCAACCGCGAGCCGCTGTGGGTGGTGGACGGCGTGATTGTGCAAGACCCTGTACAGATTTCGCCGGACGAACTGAACGACCCGGACTATATCAACCGCATCGGCAATGCCATCTCAGGCTTGAACCCGCAGGACATCGACCGCATCGACGTATTAAAGGACGCTTCCGCCACAGCACTCTACGGCACGAAGGCTGCGAACGGCGTGATTGTGATTACCACGAAACGCGGGCACATCGGCGAGCCGGAGATTTCGTACAGGGGCACAGCTTCGCTGAAACTGCGCCCCCGGTATTCGGACAGGAACATTGACTTGATGGATGCCAAGGAGCGGCTCAATGTGTCGAGGGAATTGGCGGAGGGGCATTATGAATATGCCAGCAACATCACGTATGCCGGTTACGAGGAGTTATTGCAAAAACTTTACAGCCGCGACATTACCTATAAGCAATTCGAAGAACAAGTCAGTTATCTGAAAGAGACAAACACCGATTGGTTCAAGTTGCTAACCCAAGATGCTTTCTCGTCCACCCACTCATTGAGTGTGACAGGAGGTTCGGAAAAAGTGCGGTATTACGCTTCCCTCGGCGTAAACTTAGAGAATGACGTCATCAGGTCGAACGATGCCAAACGCTATACGGGAACAGTTAATCTGGACATCAACTTCACGCCATGGTTTACCGCCTCATTCAATTTGAATGCCAACACTTTCAAAAAGAACATGTACCAAAGTGAGATTTCCCCCATTAACTATGCATATAACACCAGCCGCGCCATTGCTGCCTATACGCAGAATGGGGAATATAATTTCTACAATAAAGTAAACGGCTCGGAGGCTTACAAGTACAACATCCTGAATGAACTGGAAAACAGCAGTTCCATGCAAGAATCCTCGGCAGGCAGTTTCCAAGCCAATCTAAACTTCCGCCCCATCGATTGGATTCAGATTCGCGGCATCCTTTCCTATTCATTCAGCAATACCATCATGGAAAACTATTGGGGAGAGAAAAGTTTTCATGCGGCAACCCTCCGATACAGTGATTATGGTGAAGAACCGAGGTCTTCGCAATGCGCCCTGCCTTTTGGCGGAGAGCTTACAAGACAAGATTCTCGCAACAAATCGTATATGTTCCGCTTGCAGGCAGATGTCAACAAATATTTCGGATCCGAGCAGCAACACAACATTTTTGCTTCCGTGGGTTCGGAAATCAATTCTACCAAATACGACTCTTACCAAACGATCAGCCGCGGTTATTCGCCAGAGCGCGGCAAGCAATATATCACAACACCACGCGGAATTTACGAAGGGTATGAGTACTGGCTATACAATAATTTTCCCTACATTACGGATAATCTGACCAATATGCTGTCCCTGTATTGGAGTGCTTCCTACAGCTATGGCAACTATTTTACCCTGAATGCCAACATGCGTTACGACGGTTCGAACCAATTCGGGGAACGGAGCAATGAGAAAATCCTGCCGATTTGGTCTGCCTCCTTTAACTATAACATCATTGAACATTTTAGAGACAAGCAGAAACTTTTTGACAACTTACTCCTGAAAATGTCTTATGGCTACCAAGGGAATATGCTAAACGACCAGTCTCCCGTGATGGTGATTTCCAAAAAACCGCTGGATACCCATTACAATGAATATGTATCCACTATCTCCATTTATCCCAATCCGAACCTCACATGGGAAAAAACGGGGTCGCTGAATATCGGGCTTGAATTTTCCATGCTACAAAACCGGTTTATGTTCTCAGCATCTTATTACCGCAAACATACCAAAGACGCTTATATGAGCAAAGAGATTTCAGGCGTAAACGGCATGAATTCATACGTTGTCAATGGCGGCAAGATTACCAATAGCGGTTACGACTTTGCTTTAACTGTCAACCCGATTCGCACAAAAGACCTCCGTTGGTACCTTTCCACCTCGTTTTCCCACACAGAAAACGAAGTAAGCTCAGTACCGGGCGTTGACCAGTTTGAGCGGGAAAATTTCCTGAATGGCACTGCGATTGTAAACGGCGCGTCTATCAGTTCCTTTTATTCTTACAAATTTATCGGGCTTGACCCCACAGACGGAACTCCCCTTTTCGATGACATGGAAGAGGAACAGGGAGAGCTTTATGGCAAGAGCAAATATGAGGTGTTCACCAAAGTATTGGAAAAATCCGGTTCGCGCGAGCCGAAAATTTACGGAGGTCTGAATACCACAGTAAATTACAAGCGTTGGCGTCTGAATGCCGCCTTTTCTTACAGTTTGGGGGCAAAAACCCGGTTGTTTAAAATGTATACAGACGATTACGGACGTATCCGTCCGGAGAATAACTTGAACCGGGCATTCCTAAATCGCTGGCAACGCCCCGGGGATGAGCAATATACAGACATCCCAGCTATCTTGACATCGGGTTACAATCTCGAATCTTACTTGTACCACTGGACGTATTACCTGATTGACGACCCCGTACCGGAAATTGCCCCCTCCCGTTGGTATCAATACAATTACGGCAACCATCGTGTGGTCAGCGCCAATTACCTGAAATGCACAAATATCATGCTGACTTATAATTTTAATACCGAACGGTTGGGCATCAAACGGCTGGAGGTTTCAGCATCCGTCAACAATCCGTTTGTCTGGAGCTCCAAAGAACTGCAAGGACAAACCCCGGTACAGAGCGGATTCACAGAGGTACAGCTCTCGGAACGCCCAACTTTCACGCTGGGATTGAATTTAACTTTTTAAATGAACCAATAATTTGAAATATGAAACATTTATATTTTGTAATCGTCCTGTTTTTGTTGTGTGGATGTTCCAGTTTTTTGGAAGAATATTCGCAAGACAAAGCTTATATCCAGAGTTATGAAGATTTGGATGAATTACTCTTAGGGAATGCTTATCTTGAAAAATTTAATGGTGGCAGTTGGGAAATGACAGGCGTTTCCGGCAATCAATATTATGCTTGGGTACATTTTATCGCCGATGAATTGCAGCAAGTGCGCGACGGATTCTACTGGTCATCCAACGGTCCGGGATGGGCAGGTTTCGGTTATTACACTTGGCAATACCGGGTAGACCAAGACCCGGAGGGAAATATCACTTGGAATGAGGATAGTGATTTCCAAAAATTGTATGCCCACATCAATGCCTGCAATATGATTTTGGAGGAAGCCAAAGCATTTGAAAACAGCAAGGATGAAGTAATACAAGAGAATGTGAACCGCATCAAAGGAGAATGCTTTTTCCTGCGGGGCAGCTACTATTTCCTATTGGCGAACTTCTACGGCAAACCTTACGAAACAAGCACTGCAGCGACCGACCCTGCTGTTCCGCTCAAATTGTCACCATACGTAGAAGACATTTATTTCCAACGCAATAGTGTAGCAGACGTATATGAGCAAGTGGAAAAGGATTTGCTGGAAGCAGAACATCTGCTGAAAGATGTCCCGAAAAAATCTATTTACCGGGCAGATGTTCATGCCGCCCGCCTAATGCTAAGCCGGATGTACCTCTATATGTGCGATTACGAGAAAGCCGTGGAGTACGCTTCTTTAGTAACTACAGAAGGACCTGCATTGGAGGATTTGAACGGTTTTGGCGGAACAGATGAAATGACAGGATTGGCAATAGATTTTTTGAACCCCAACTTATCCGAACTGATATTTTCAACGGGTTTAGCTCCGTTTGCAAACAACGTAGCTACTGACAATTTACGGCTCATCATGCAATATGGAAATTCTTTCCAAATCTCCAATGAATTGTATCAAGCGTATGCACCTGAAACTTCACATGACTTGCGTTTGCAACATTATGTCGTATCCAAAAGCGGATATATTGCTTACAAAAAACTGGCGAACTCTCTAACTGCAACTTTGGAAATGTCAGACGTATTCCTCATGCGGACATCGGAAGCTTACCTGAACCTTGCCGAAGCAGCCGCTTGCGCTGGTGACGAAGCGACTGCCCGCACAGCATTAAAAACTTTGCGTGAGAAACGGATAGACGCAACATATTACAGCCCGGCAGAATTAGAGGGTCTCAGCGGGGAAGAATTGGTTCATTTCATCCGCGAGGAACGGCGACGGGAGCTTTGCCTGGAGGGGCACCGTTGGTTTGATTTGCGCCGTTACCGGGTTGCCGCCCAATACCCGGAAGAAATCACTTTAGAGCACATTCATATCAACAAAAGCCTGAACATGTTGACAGGCACATTCGAAATTGAATGGGAACGGAAATACACGTTACCATCGGACGACCCTGCATGGGTGCTTCCCATTCCACGAAATGAAATAGAAAAAAACACGGGAATGATCAATAATCCCAGAAATGAAAGAACTTACGAAAACATTTATTGAGTATGAATATGAGACATGCGTTATTTGCTTTTTTGCTGGCAGGCAGCCTGCTATCGTGCAGCAACCGGAATGGTTTGAAAACGACCAACCGGAAATAGATTTCTTTGCCGTGCCGGAAGATGCCACGGGAGAAGAAGCCGAGTTACGGCGAAACTTTTTTAACGAAAGAGGTGTTTATCTTTTGTTTAATGATACGTTAGGGATACGTCAAACTCCGACGCTTTCCGGAGATACAATGACAAACTTACAGGTCATCGATTTTTTATGGGACATGACGCCTAGCGACCAATACAGGGACTCCATAAAATTTGTCTATCAAAATGATGAAGCACAAAGGCGTGCAGCAACTTCTTTTTTGCAGGAAGAAGTGTTTAAAGAGTTGCCTGAATTGTTTTACCCCTATTCTGTCCTTTTGGTCGAAGAAATATGGCGTTATCCTAACACAGGATATGTCAGCCAATGGCAAACCATGCTAACTTTGCATGCCCTGCAATGCTCCGCCATTGCCATCAACCACGTAAACGAAATGACGGATGCTGAAAAAGACGAGTTGATTATGAACATTGTCGGAGACTTTGTCATTTCACGCATCAATTTAATACCGGAAGAGGATTTTGAGGAATTCTATTCTTTCAGCAAAAACTATTATAATTTAAATGGCTATGAGATGGGACAACTGGGAGGAACTGCTGAAACATGCGGTTTCCTCGAAGTCGAACAATGGCTGGCGATAACAAAAGAAGACGACAAGATGGCTTTCTTGAATAAAGTGTTTGAGTTATCAGAAGAAGAGTTCCGAACTACATACGATGCTTACCCTTTGATTATCTCTAAGATGGAAGCACTGGTAAAGTTATTAAACAATTATGAAGTGAACATCTATCGATGAAATAGTAAGTTTTATTAACCGTGCATTGTGCACATAAATAAGTCATTATCACTATGAAAAAATTATTTACATTGACAGCAATCCTTTTGTGCAATATCATGCTGTTTGCGCAAGGAATTAATTTTCAGAATTTAACCTACAAAGAGGCTTTGGAAAAGGCAAAAACCGAAAACAAGTTAGTATTTATTGATTGCTACACCACCTGGTGCGGACCTTGCCAAACTATGGCTAAAAACATTTTCCCACAGGAAAAGGTGGGCGACTACTTCAATCCGCGTTTTATTTCCGTAAAATATGATATGGAAAAAGGCGAAGGTGTTGAATTGGCTAAACAATTTGGCTTACAGGCTTACCCGACTTTTCTCATTATCAATCCTGACGGCACGCTTCGCCACAGATTAGTCGGAGAATACCAAGCCGATGAATTCATCGAATTGGTCAAAGAAGCTTTTGACGACACAAAAGCTTTGGGCACATTGGTTAGCCAATTTAATGCAGGTAACCGTGATAAGGATTTCTTGGTGAAATACACAAAAGCTCTTATCGACGCTTCTTCTGCAGAAGCCTATAACGTCGCCCTCGAACTCTTCAAAGTCCTGACTGATGAAGAAAAAACCTCCGAAAAATATTGGTTTATCTTTTCAAACGAAGGGATAAATCTCCGAGGTCAGGAACTTGTCGACTATTTAGTTTCCCACCATAAAGACTTTGTCGCTTCGCTTGGATCCAAGAAAGTAGATGACAATCTCTTCACCTATTACAGCAATAAATTGTCAATCATTACTCTTGGAAACGACCCACAAGCTACAAACGAAACGATGGAACAATTGAAAAAGAACATCAAATCACTACATCTTGCGACTGAAAAAGCCCTTCTTGCCAAAGCCAATATTGCAGAAGCAGCCCTTTCCGGCGACCAAGAAGAATTATTAAATGTCTGCGAACGTGAAATAAAGAAGATGCCAGGAGAAGAATTCCCATACATGATTTTTCATAAGATAAAAAAAACAGCTACTCCAGAGCAAATCAACCGTTGGGCAAAAGTTTTTCGGACTGTCCAAGACAATTTTATCGATCCTAAAAATATGAACATGGTCATTATTAAGGGGATGGCTATGTATTTAGAAAATCCTGAACTAAATGCAAAATAATTACTTGCGACAAACATTTAATTAAAACATATTCAACAAACAATAAATTTTAAATTATCATGATGAAAAAAGCATTCACATTGGCAACAGCACTTTTGTGCAGTATAATGTTATTTGCCCAAGGGGTGAATTTCCAAGATCTGACTTATGAAGAAGCTTTACAAAAAGCAAAAGCTGAAAACAAATGGGTGTTCGTAGACTGCTACACCTCATGGTGCGGTCCATGTAAAATGATGGCAGATAAAATCTTTCCCCAAAAAGAAGCAGGTGACTACTTCAATCCCCTTTTTGTTTGCGTAAAATATGACATGGAGAAAGGAGAAGGGCTTGAATTGGCAAAAAAGTTTGATATCCAATCTTACCCGACATTCGTTATCCTCAATTCTGAAGGGGTTGTTCGCCAAAAACTTATGGGCAGCAGTGAGCTCGATGAATTTATCGAACGTGTAAAAAAAGCTCTTGCCAATATGGAAATCCTTGACGAAATAGAAGCTAAATACAACAATGGCAACCGCGACAAAGAATTTCTCACGCAATATATAGGTGACATTTTGAACGTATCTACTCCCAAAGCCCAAAAAGCAGCCCTTGAACTCTATCAACAATTGAGTGACGAAGAGAGGTTCTCTGAAAAATATTGGTTCCTCTTTTCCAATGAGCAATTGGCACCTATCGGTTCTAAACTTTTCAACTTTCTAGTGGAAAATCACGAAAAATTCGTAGCTTCTCTTGGTGAACAAAAAGTAAAAGCATACATCTATATTATTTTGGATGCAAAATTGACAGATATTCTTATGGGAAGAGGCAAAGAGATTACCCCTGAACTGGTTGACCAAATGAAGAAATACCTTGAAGCATTGAATTTCCCCACAATAGGAAACAATTCGTTTTTAAAAGCTGATATTGCTAAAATTGTTCTCACCGGAAACCAAGAAGAATTGCTGAAATATTGCGAAGACCTTGTGCAAAAAATTCCCGGAGAAAAATTTCCCTTCATTATTGTTTATGCGATAAAAGGGAAAATTACTCCAGAACAAGCTGATCGCTGGGCAAAAGTACTTCAAACTGCCAAAGATAAATTTACAGTTCCACAAACTGTTATCAACATAGATCAATTAATACAGCTTATAAAAGAGTAGCCTCCACATGGAAAACGCTGATAAACACATCATAAAATTAAATCATTTAAAGCGAGGGCAAATTACCCTCGCTTTGAATATAAATATCCTTTTTTGCGTGAGTTAAAAGAAAACCATGAGAAATTACGAAGAGGTATATCCCAATAATTACAAAGCAATCAAAACTCTAAATCCCCCCAAAGTGCGCTGTTCCTATGAGAAACGTATAAGGACATACCATTTTTGCATATACAAAAATAATTGATATGCCTATCAAATAAAACCAGACAAAAATATATTCTAAATGATTGTAGGATTATCAGACAAATCTCCCTTTTGCACAAACGAACAAAGATTAATCCCAACGACAAAGAATAACCACTTTATTTCAAGTTCTTTATTGTCCATTCCATTCTTTTGCAGGAATTCCCATTTCACAAAATGGAAAACAATTTATCAACTGAATGATTTGTAACTTACAATTTATTCAGTTACTTTTGTTACATAAAAGTAAGATGCCATGGAAATGCCTTTTGTATTTGGGAAAGGCTATTTCGAGTGTGAAAAATAAGACATTGAGCTCAATTGAGCAGCTTGTTTATTTTGACTTGGCAAAAAAAGTCACCATGCCATTCTGAGACTGGAATTGCAATGGGGTAAAATGAAAGCCATCCTCACAAAGAAAATCGCCAAACGCCCAAGCAAAAACCAGCCAAACGCCACAATAAAAAGAAGAACTTTTGGAAAATGAAAGAATTACGTATAACTTTGTCCTCTGAACTAAAAGCAGAAATAAGCATGCCTACTAAAGATTACAAAACAAGAATTGCCGATCAATTATTGAAAGACAAATTGGAGGCTATGGGGGCTGTGGTTATCGAAGGTGCAAAATGGTGCGGCAAAACTACCACTGCAGAACAAGCAGCCAAAAGCGTAGTATATCTGGCAGATACAGATACATTCCGTCAAAACATGGAAGTGATTGATTTGCATCCACGTGCATTACTTACAGGAGAACCGCCTATGCTGATTGACGAGTGGCAAGAAGCTCCCAAACTGTGGGATGCTATCCGCTTTGAAGTTGACCACAGAGGAGCAGACGGACATTTATCCTAACTGGTTCGGCAGCTCCCAGCAAAGAGAAACTTAAAACAATCCACCATTCCGGCACAGGACGTTTCTCCTGGTTAAAAATGCGACCGATGAGCCTATTTGAATCTGGAGAATCAGAAGGAACTGTCAGTTTTACTGAACTATTCGATGACAAAACAGATTTTGCTGTAAAAAGTCCCCACCACACATTGGAAAATATTGCTTTTCTAATGTGCCGAGGCGGCTGGCCTGGTGCGCTTAGAAAAAAGTCAGATGCAGCCGCATTGCTTGTGGCTACTGAATATTATGAGGCTGTAACCCATACGGATATTTCTAAGATTGACGACATTCATCGGGATGCCGCGCGTGTAAAACGCCTCATGCGTTCTTTTGCCCGTCACCAAGGAACTCAAGCTTCATTAGCCACATTGGCTGCCGATATTTCGGCAAATGAAGCAGAAAAATTGTCAGAAAATACCATCATGGAGTATTTGGGCGCATTAAAAAAGATTTTTGTGGTGGAGGATTCGTTGGCATGGAATCCAAATTTACGCTCAAAAACAGCAGTTCGTAGCAGCGATACACATTATTTTGTTGATCCTTCGATTGCCGTGGCGGCATTAGAACTTGGTACTGGCGATTTAATCGGGGATTTGGAAACTATGGGATTAATTTTTGAAACAATGGCAATACGGGATTTACGCTGCTATGCCGATGCCTTGTCTGGCTGTGTGTACCATTACCGCGATAAGAATGGTTTGGAGTGCGATGCAGTCATGCATTTGCGCGGAGGGCATTATGGTTTAATCGAGGTAAAACTGGGAGGCGAGACGCGAATAGAAGAAGGCGCACAAACACTAAAGCGTCTGGCCGGCAAA
The DNA here is from genome assembly GCA_944321145.1 of uncultured Odoribacter sp. Lineage (GTDB taxonomy): Bacteria > Bacteroidota > Bacteroidia > Bacteroidales > Marinifilaceae > Odoribacter. The sequence goes on from CALUKF010000011.1 coordinate 39,817, forward strand.
ATTGACACAACAAAAATGAAAGAACCGTCATTTCTCATGGTTCTAACTGCTGTCGGACAATTTGCATATACGAGAAAAGACGGGGTAATAGTTGTACCTATAGGCTGCTTAAAGCCTTAGGGGAAGTAATCTGTATTCACAATAGCCGCCTGAATGATTTGTAACTTACAATTTATTCAGTTGCTTTTGTTACAAAAAAGTGAGTTACTTCACGCCTCCCCCACGTTTAGGATGGCAGCGTATTCCTCCCCGTCAGCCAGGACTTCCAGGGCTTTGTCGATGCAGTCGTCGTGGTGCATGCGGTATTCAAAAAGCCCTTCCTGGTAATAATAGCGCTGGATGAACTGCTCGGCGAGGAAGGTGGTAATCTCTTCCTTAAAGAGGTTCATGTCGCGGTCTACGGAATGGTTGAAGTCATCCTTCAGCCTTTCAATGTCTTCCTTCGAGGAGTCGTAATACTTTTCGGCTTTGGCAATCTCCACGAGTCGTTCCAGCATGCGCTGCGATTCAGTTTCGTAACTGAACTCCTTGGTTTTCAGAAAATCCTTGAACTCATCGTAGATTTCAGGCGTAATGCGAAAATCGCCGATGGCAGCAATTTGGGGATGCCGCAAAGCATAGTCGTTGACAAAATCGAAGGTGAGGTCTTGAAGCACCAACTCTTGCGTAATGCGGGCAAACTCCTGCGGCTCAATTTTGACGTCCGGGGTGATGCCGCCGCCGTCATATACCTTTCTGCCGTTCAAGGTCTGGTACTCTGTAATCAGGGAATCGGGCACTTTCCCGACACTGCCGTCCGGATTGCGGTGGCTGTAGTCCAAGGCTTGGATGCACCTGCCGCTGGGGATGTAATACTTGGCAGTCGTGACTTTCAGTTTTGTATTGTAGGTCAAATCCCTGACGGTCTGCACCAATCCCTTGCCAAAGGAACGTTCGCCCAACAGCACGGCGCGGTCGAGGTCTTGGAGCGAGCCGGAAACAATCTCCGCCGCCGAAGCCGATGCCCGGTCGATGAGCACTGCAAGCGGCATGTCGGGCACTATGGGGTTCTTGCCGGCAAAATATTCTTTGTCCCATTGCTTGATTTTCCCCTTGGTGCTGACCACCTTAGAGTTCCGGGGCACAAAGTAATTGACAATCTCTATCGCCTGGTCGAGCAGCCCGCCGGCATTGCCGCGCAGGTCGAGAATCAGGGCTTTCGCGCCTGTATTTTTCAGGCTGATAATGGCATTGCGGACATCCGCTGCGGCTTTGTCCGTAAAGCTGGAAAGGTAGATATAGCCGGTCGTATCGTTTGCCATGCCAAAGAAAGGCACGCTCGGCAACTGGATTTTCTCGCGGATGGCTTTCTTCTCCAAAGGCTTGTTCTCATATTGCCTCCTGACCTTGAGGGTGATTTCCTTGCCCGCTTGGCCTTTCAGCATGTCGCTGACCTCTGACACGTCCTTGCCCTCCGCCGACTGTCCGTCCACGGAAAGGATGATATCGCCTGGGAGAAGCCCTGCTTTGTCTGCCGGTGAATTTTTATAAGGCTCCCGGATAATCACATAATCGCCTTTTTTGCTGACCACGGAACCGATGCCCGCATATTCGCCGGTAGTCATCAGCGCAATGTCCTCGGTGTCCGACTCCGGATAATACACCGTGTAAGGGTCTAAGGAATTCAGCATGGCATTGATGCCCGTGGTAATGGTTTTGTCCGGGTCAATCTCGTCCACATAAAAGAGGTTGATGTCTCGGAAAAGGGTGGCAAAAATATTCAGGTTCTTGCTGATGTTGAAATTCTTATCGTCATTCTTCAACGCAGTAAGCCCCAAAGCGACGCCCACCACTGCAATGATTGCGATTAAAATCCTTCTTGTCTTCATATCGTGTAAATTATCCGTTGTTTTTTTGGCTCGTATTGAAATAACGAAAGTACGACATATAATTGAATTGTGAAAATGAAGTGCAGAAAAATTGCGTCCCGCAGGCACATTTATCCTCAAGGCACGGGGTCATAGCCGCTCCCGCCCCAAGGATGGCAACGGAGAAGGCGCTTCAGCGCAAGCCATAACCCCTTGGCGGGACCATATTTGCGGATGGCTTCGAGGGCATATTGCGAGCAGGTGGGCACATACCGGCACGACGGGGGAAGCAACGGGGAAATGCACTGCTGATAGAAGCGGATGGGCTGCAACAGGAGCCACGTGCCTATTTTTCTAATCGCCTTCATGCTCCTCCTCCCCGGTGGCAGCACCCTCTTGTTGGGCGATTTTCTGCAAAGCCTCCGTGACCGCCTTTTCCGTTTTCTCAAAGGTGGGCAGCGTTTTATCCAGATAAATGAACAGCATGTCCACCGTGCACCCCTCAGGCAGGGAGGCAGCCAACTCCGCTTTGTGGAGGCGGTAGCTCTCCCGCACGAGCCTTTTGATGCGGTTGCGCTGCACGGCACGCTTAAATTTCTTCTTGCCTGCGCTGATGGCAATCCTGCCGGGACAATCGCCCGGTTGGGAGGAAACCTTGTACACCACCCGGAAAGGGTATTTGACAAAACTCACCCCCGATGCCATTAATTCCCCGAAAAGAATCCGGCTGCATAAACGTTCCGATTTGGTGAGCGTGTACATGGTATAGGATTTAGGCACACGGGAAACCGCATCCCGCCTCTTGCGGGCAGGCGGTCTCCCATGTATCAATTATTTAGACTTATTCTCTTTGTTGAAGCGTTTGATGTATTCCTCCAACGCCATGGTCATCGAAGGGCATTGTTGTGTCGGCGCCTTGATGTCCAACCGCAAGCCTGCCTCCTCCACCGCAACGGCAGTGGCAGGACCGAAAGCAGCAATCGCCTGCTCGCCTTGCTCGTAGCCGGGGAAATTCTGGAAGAGCGACTTGATGCCCGCCGGCGTGTAGAAAGCGACAATATCATACTCATGCAAGTCCTTGATGTCGCTCAAGTCGCTGGCAACCGTCTTGTACAAAACCGCCTTGGTGTATTTCAACTTCAATTGGTCTAACAGTCCGGGAATGTTTTCTTTGTGAATGTCGGACAACGGCACCAGGAAATTCTCGTTCTTGTGCTTCAGCAATATTTTTGTCATGTCATCCACCTTCTTGTCCCCGTAGAAGATTTTCCGTTTTCGGTAGATGATGTACTTCTGCAAATAGAACGCGATGGACTCCGAGATGCAGAAATATTTCATCGTGTCCGGCACCGTCACGCGCATTTCCTGGCAGATTCTGAAGAAATGGTCAATACCGGTGCGGCTGGTAAAGATAATGCCCGTATGGTCAAGAATGTTTATTCTCTCCTGCCGGAATTCTTTTGCAGAAACGCCCTCCACCTTTATGAAGGGGCGGAACTCCAGTTTCACCCCATACTTGTCTGCCAGTTCCGAATACGGCGACTTGTCGGTAGTCGGCTGCGGTTGGGATACGAGTATCTTTCTTATTTTCAAAGCAGTTCAGTTTTAAATTATTAACCCTTCTCAACCCATTGTCCTGTACAACACAAGCATGGGTATCATTTCGAGGGCACAAAGGTACAAAATCATATACAAAATCGAAACCTTGTTGGAAAATAATATTGCAACCGCCCGGAGGATTTTACCCACAAAGATGCAGCCTATGATGACCAGCACCACACGCACCAGCAGCCCGGCGGCATATTCCCGGGCAAACAAAAGTACTAATACAAAGGGAGATGCCAGCAGCCCGGCGCAGATGTGGAACGTCCACAAATGGATGACAGCCTCCGCCGCGATGCCCTTCGCGTTGAAAATCCATCCCAGAAACCGCAACAGCCCCGCCATGAAGAAATGGTAGGCGAGCAGCCCCGCAAAGGCATACAGGCTGAAACTGCCGATAAATTCGCCGGTGCAAAAGTAGTCCAGGAAGACCGCCAGGACAGAAAATGACAGCCCCAGGCACAGGAAGTGGTACAGCGTCAGCGAATAGCCCCCCTCGTTGAGGATGGCTGCCGCCCGTTTCCTCTTGAACGGCACTTGCAACAAGGTAGGCAACAAGTCTTTCCCATAGAGGCGCACCCACGCGAACACCAGCAGGAACACTGCCAGAAAAACCACGTTGCCCGCCGCATCATCATGGGCATCCACCCGCGTATAGGGCAAAGCGTAGTCCTCCGGCGGGCGGATTTCAAACCGCTCCGCTTCTCCCGGCAGGCAGGCTGCGGCTGGAACGAGGGAAAGGGTCGTGTCCGGATTCATGCGCTCATCTCCTTTGGGTTGTCCGGAAATCAGTGGGCTTCAAACCAATTCTCGCCGAAACCGGTGCTGACCGTCAGCGGCACCGAGAGTTTGACCACATGTTCCATGCAGTTCGTGACCAGGCTTTTCAGCAGGTATTGCTCTGACTTGTGGCACTTGAAGTTCAATTCATCGTGCACTTGGAGAATCATTTTCGACTGGAGCCCCTCCTCCTTCATGCGTTTGTGTACCAAAATCATCGCCATTTTGATGATGTCGGCGGCAGACCCTTGGATGGGGGCATTGATAGCATTCCGCTCCGCCATGCCCCGCACCACGGCGTTCCGCGAATTGATGTCCCGGAGGTAACGCCTCCGCCCCATGATGGTTTCCACATATTCCTTCTTCCGGGCAGCCTCGATGGAGTCCTCCATGTATTTCTTCACGTTGGGATAAAGCTGGAAATAACCGTCAATCAATTCCTTCCCTTCCTTCCGGCTGATGCGCAGCCGCTCTGCCAACCCCCAAGCGGAAATGCCGTAAATGATGCCGAAATTCGCAGTTTTCGCCCTCCGCCGCATTTCGGGCGTGACCTCTTCCAGCGGCACGTGATAGATTTTGGCAGCCGTGGCGGCATGGATGTCCATCTCGTGGTTGAAGGCGTTAATCAGCTCCGGATCTTGGCTCAAGTGTGCCATGAGGCGAAGCTCCACCTGCGAATAGTCCGCCGAGAAGAACACATAATCCGGGTCGCCCGGCACGAAAGCCTTGCGTATCTTCCTGCCTTCCTCCGTGCGGATGGGGATGTTCTGCAGGTTGGGGTTCAAGCTGCTGAGGCGTCCCGTGGCGGCTTCCGCCTGGTTGAAATGGGTGTGTATCTTTCCCGTGCCGGGGTCGATGAACGTAGGCAGGGCTTCGGCGTAAGTGCTCAGCAGTTTTTTCAACCCGCGGTAGTCCAATATCTTGGGGATAATCGGATGCTCGTCCTCCAGCTTCACCAACACCTGTTCCGAAGTGCTGTACTGCCCCGACTTCGTTTTCTTGTGGTTATGGTCGATGTTCAACTTCTCGAAAAGCACCTCGCCCAACTGCTTCGGAGAACTGATGTTGAAGGTTTCGCCCGCCAGCGCATAGATTTCCTGCTCCAGCGCGTCGCTCCGTTCCCGGAGCTCGTCGGCAATGCGCTTCAATTCCTCCGTGTCGATGCTGACGCCCTCATATTCCATGTCGGCAAGCACGAACACCAGCGGCATCTCGATGTCGTGGTACAGGCGGAGCAAATCGTTCTTCTCCAAATCCGCCTGCAACTTCTCCTGCAACTGGAAAATGACGTCCGTTTTCTCCATGTAGCTGTTGTCCTCCCCCGCCTCCTCATCGAATTGCAAGGTCAGCTGCTGGTTCGCCTGCTTCCCCTCCGACAGTTTGTAATTCAGATACTCCAAAGCAATCCGCCCCAACTCATGCGACATGTCCGGTTGCAGCACATAGTGCGCAATCTTCACATCGAATATTTTGTTCTTCAACTCAATGCCTGCCCGTTTCAGCCAAATGATGTCGTTCTTCACGTCCGGCGAAATGAACAGCTTGCCCGCGTCCTCAAACAGCGGCTTGAATGCCTGCAACGCCTCTGCCGCCCCCTCCTGCGCAGCCAGATGCACATAGTCCACCTCATGTGTCCGCACGGAAAAACAAATGTGCGAAGGGAAAGCGTTGTACAGCGTCCCCGACTCAAACACCGCATAGAAGGCAAAACGCTCCGCCCCCTCCAGTTTTTCCACCAATCCGGCAATCCGCCCCGTGTAATCGGTATACTCCACCTTCATGTCCGCCAATTGCGCGGCTTGCGGTTCGGCATCCGTATCCAGCACCCGCTTGATGAGCGAAAAAAGCTCCAACTCCCTGAAAATAGGCTCCAGCTTGCTGTTGTCGGCATGCTGTTTTTCCAATTCGGCAATGGTGATATCCGTCGGCACCTCTGTGCAGATGGTCACCAGCGTCCGCGAAAGCTCCACCACCGGCTGGCATTCCACTAAATTTTGCCGCTGCTTGCCCTTCAGCTCGTCGATGTGTTCGTAAATCCCGTTGATGTCGCCATACTTGTACACCAGCGTCGCCGCGCTCTTTGGACCTATGCCTGCACAGCCCGGCACATTGTCCGCCGTATCGCCCATCAACCCGAGGATGTCGATGACCTGGTCTACGCGTTCAATCCCGAAATGGTCTAACACCTCCGGGATGCCCCACACTTCCGACTTGTTTCCCGAACGCCCCGGCTTGTACATGAAAATCTTTTCGCTGACCAGCTGCGCGTAATCCTTGTCCGGCGTAATCATATAGACGGTAAAGCCCTCCTTCTCTGCTCGTTTTGCCAACGTGCCGACCACATCGTCCGCCTCGTATCCCGGCACGGAAATGCACGGGATGCCCAGCCCCGCAATGATTTCCTTGATGTAGGGAATCGACTTCCGCAAGTCCTCCGGCATAGGCGGCCGCTGCGCCTTGTAGGCAGTGAACATCTCGTGCCGGAACGTCGGACCGTCCGGGTCGAACACCACCGCAATGTGCGTAGGCTTCTCCTCCTCCAGCAACTCCAGCAGGAAATTGCAGAACCCGAACGTCGCCGAAGTATTAATCCCCGTCGTCGTAATCCTCGGATTATTGATAAACGCATAATACGCGCGGTAAATCAGCGCATAAGCGTCAAGCAGATACAAAGTTTTCGTCTCAGACATAAGCATAAATAACTTAAAATGATATCTTCCGCAAACTTACAGAAAATCGCCGATTTTTGCCCCCTCCCACCCCAAAAAGATTTCAAAAACCCTCACAACACCCCTCCGGCAGCTGTCCTACACCTGTGCAAGGCAGGGGCAGAACCTATATTTAAGTTACACTTAACTTACAGTTGAGTTACATTTCATTTAGAGATAAACCTATTCTCAACCTATTATAAACCTATTATCATCCTATTCCAATATAATAAGAATAGGTTAAAGATAGTTTCTCATATAAGCATCCTGTAACAGAAATCTAACTTACATATAACTGAAATGTAAAGGGGATATAGGCTTTGACCTGTCCCAGCACCTGCCTTGCACAGGTGCCGGGCAGTTCCGGGGCAGGCACAAGGCAACCGCACACACAACCATAACGCACCTCCCGCCGTTCCACACAGCGGCAAGATCCAAACAAAACCCTCATTCACAAACCGTTGAAAAGAAATGCGCTTTGCGAAACCTGCCGGGCGGCATACCGTAGGCTTTCGTGAAGACGCGGATGGTTATTCCGGTTTTTTGCGGAATAATTGTACCGCCTCGCTAAAGCGGGTTGCAATCCATGAAAAACGGGGGTGGTCAATGCGGACAACAAGGGCAACATAATTCATCGTTCCTTCCTCGTCCATTATATCGGCAGAAAAGTAAGCAAATCCCCTTTGGCGGGAAGACGCATGAAACCAAGATTCAAACAACCGGCTCCGATAGCCTTGACGGTTATCACCTGTCTCACAAAGATAGATTAACACCGCTTCCGGCTGACAGAAAAACTCATAAAGTAACGACAATATCGTTTGCCGCAATTTCAAGTCGCGGGGAGATTTCCGATTATTCACATTGGAAATGATAAACTCGTAAGCATCTATGCCCGGCAATAACTCATTGGGCATAAAACCCAAAGTATAGTTCACCCCATAATCCGTTGTCAGCGAATAAAACAACGAGTCATAAGGCACAGGCTCAAGGGTATATGGAGCCTCTGCATTTACTTTTTCCAGATTAATGTTTACCATACTTCGATTGAGCCGGGTTCCTGCCCTGTCCGTTTTTTATATTCTGCCCTTAAATAATCTTCCATCATGCGGATGTATTCTTGTTTCTTCCGCCGATGTTCTTTCAACCGACGCATCAAATCCTCGCGCGTCATGGGCAATTCCTCATTGTGTTGAATCTTCGACTGTTCCATAGTTTTTATTTTCAGACAAAGTTAGCACATTTTTTGGAAATTCGCAAACCGCAATGCCAAACGCAAATTAGATTCATCGCAATGCCTCCGGCAAGGCACGAAACAACTTGGAAAATTAGACAATTCCGAAATGCGTCTTACGGTACCTGCCGGGCGGCATGCCGTGGGCTTTCGTAAAGACGCGGATGAAATGGGGAAGGTCGTTGAAGCCGACAAGGTAGCAGATTTCGGAGACGGACTTTTGGGAATGCGCCAACAACTCGCAGGCGGTGTGCAGGCGGTAGTGCGTGAGGAATTGTGAGAAGGTCATTCCCTTGCGCCGCTTGAAGTAACAGCAGAAAGCGGAACGGTTCATGCCCACTTCGGCAGCGATGTCGTCCAAGGCGATGGGATGGACATAATGCGCCATCACGTAAGCAACGATTTGCTGCATACGCCGCACATCCCGGTCTATCCGCACCGGCTTGCCGGCAAATGTACTGTCGGTTGCCGTGAACACGAGTGGCAGGAGGCGGAGCATTTCACACAGGCGCCCCAATTCATCCTCGGCGTTCATTTGGAGCAGGGCTTGGCGGAGATGACGGGAACTCTCTGCCCCAAACTTCAAGGCATCAACGGGAAGGGGCACTCCTGCCAACCTGTTCCGTATTTCGGGGAAGACGTCGATGCAATGCTGCACGAAAGCGGGACTGAATGCCACCATGAGATAGCGGATACAACCTTCGTCGTCCGCCAACGCAGGGTCGTATGCCCAATGGTGGTGCATAGAAGGAGGAATCAACACCACGTCGCCTTCCACAAAAGGCTGGAGGGTGTCGCCCGCCATTCTTGTACCACGTCCCTGCACCACGTAATACAATTCCCACGCCTCGTGCCGGTGCAGTTTAGCTTCCATGCGGACATCAATCCGCTGGTCGATGAAGAAAAAAGAGTGGTCGTCCGCTTCCGGCAATTCGTAAGGTATAACAGTTTCTTTCATGGTGCATTTATTTAGCATGCAAATATACGACAACTATTTGAAAAGACTGTGCAAATCTACAACAATAAAGCCCGCTATTTTTGCAGGCGATAAATCTATGTCCAACTATAAACAAACGTATTATGGAATTTTACGACGTATTGGAAAAGAGAAGAACCATCCGCGATTTCTCACCACGAGAAGTGCCGGACGAAGTGTTAAACCGGATTTTAGCAGCCTCATTCAAAGCGCCTACAAACGACCACCTGCGACAATTTGAGTTTGTCGTTGTCCGCGGGCAAGAGCACATTGCCCGGCTGGTAGCCCCCGTTGCCCAAAACACGGAGGACATCCAGCAGACTTACATCCAGACTGCTACGGAGTGGATGGACAAAGACGAGCATGCCATGTTCGTGGATGCCCTGCCCAAACAACAGCGCATGCTGATGCAGAGCAACTGCCTGGTGCTGCCTTTCTTCCGGCAGAAGGACTGTCCGCTGTGCCAGCCCGTTGACCAAAGCTCACTCAACTATTTCGCGTCGGCATGGGCGGCAGTGGAAAACATTCTGCTGGCTGCCACCGCCGAGGGCTTGGCATGCGCTTTCCGCATCCCCATCGGCAACGAGCCGAAACACGTAAAACGTCTGGTCAATGCTCCTGAGGATTACGAATTTACCTATTTCCTTGCCATCGGCTATCCTGCGCCCGACGCGCACATCTGCAAGCAGAAAGCCATCTGCGTGGAGGAGCGGATTCACCGCAATGCCTGGTAGCGGGGAGTTAGCGGGGCAGGCGGATTTTTTCGTGGTAGAAATAGTTGACCAGGACGGGCTTGCCGGGCTCAGAGCGTCCGTAGGGCAGGTCGTTGACCCGGTAGGGAAAACCTTGCCCGGCAGCGAAAGCCGCTATTTCTTGCTCCAACGCCTGCCAGTAGTCCGGGCATTTCCGGTTGTAGATTTCCTCGTAGAGCGGCACAAGGGAAGGATGCTTCTCGCGGATGTAATGCAGGATGCCGCCTTTGAACTGCCCGCGGAGGTTCAGGTTTTCCAGCCAAATCAAATCGGTAAAATCCTTGACCCGCAAGGCAATGGCTTTCACATCCGTAATGCCGGGGAAGATGGGCGACACGAAACACACAGTGCGGATGCCCGCCTCGTACACCTGCCTCATCGCCTCCAAACGGCGCGCTATGGGCACGGCATTGTCCATGTCGGCGCGGAAAGCCTCGTCGAGGGTATTGACCGACCACGACACCGTCACCCGGCGGAAGTTTTTCAACAAATCGAGGTCACGCAGCACCAAATCGGATTTCGTGCATATCATGATTTCCGGGTCGCTGCCCTGCAGTTCCTCCAGCAGGCGGCGGGTACGCCGGAATACCTCTTCGTAAGGGTTATACCCGTCCGTAACGGAACCTATGACGAGGCGCGCCCCGTCGTATTTGCGGGGATTGCGTATCGGCTTCCAGTTTTTGACGTCCAGGAAAGTCCCCCACGGCTCCGCATGCCCCGTGAAGCGCTTCATAAACGAGGCGTAACAATACTTGCAGGCATGCGGGCATCCCACATAGGGATTGACCGAATATCCCCCCAGCGGCAACGACGATTTGGTCATCACGCTCTGCACGTTGATTTCTCTGATGAGCTGAAAATCTTTGAAATTCATTTGCCCGTTGTTCCTCCAATCCAAGTCCATTTGTGCCAGATGTATTCTAAAGGTCCTTGTTTATGCCTGCCCAGCCACCATTTGCAAAACCGCACCTGCAACAAGAACGTAAATATGCCGATTAACAAACTTACCGTGTAACCGCAATAGGGCGCAAGATACAGCCCGACAGGAAAGTAAATGAAAGCCCCAATCACAGACTGGGCAATGTAGTTCGTCAAGCTCATCCTGCCGTAAAAACGCAAGCCCCCTACCCTCTTGGCAAACTTCCCGTTTTGGTAAAGCAGCACGAAGGAAGCAACCAGTACCAGCGTGAAAGCCAGCTTTTGCCACATGTCAAAGGCAGTCCCCACGGTCTGCTGCACCATGGCATCGCTTTGCATGACAAGCTCTTTCAGCGAGTACAAGGGGGCAAAGGCGATGGCAGAAACGATGAGAATCTTCACCCACAAGCGCAGATGGTTTTCAGAAGGGACGAACCATTGTTTCCTGCCGACATAAAAACCAAGCAAGAACAGTCCCGCCGTCTGGAAAAAACGCCCGGCATTCACTGCCCAGAACAGGCTGGCTTTCTGCCCCAATGTGATGTTTCCCCACAAGAAAGCGCCCCAGTCCCCGGCTTTCGTGTATTCCGCCACTTCGGCGTACATCTCCGCCACTTTCAAGTCCGGCAATTGATGCGCCGGATTCAGCAGGTGGGCAATGTAATGATACCATTCCACGGGTTGCAAAAGGAAAACTATCGCGGCAACCAAAACCGCCCTATCGCTCCAGTTGCGGGCAATGAAGAGGACAAGCCCGACCACCACGAACAGCAGCAGGACATCCCCCGCCGGGAAGAAAGCGGCATTCAATGTGGCGAAACCCGCCAGCAACAGCAGCCGCCAAAGGAAGCGATAACCAAAGTCCTTGCCTTGCCGTTTCTGGTTATTCGACTGGATATAGAAGGTGAAACCGAAGAGCAGGGCAAAAATAGCATACGCTTTCCCTGCAAAAAGGCTGAATATGCTGTTGAATATCCCTTGGTCTAACACATCCAGCCATCCCGGCACCTCCGTCGGATAGACCGGAAAGATGAAATGTTCCAAGTTGTGAACCAATATAATCGCCATTACGGCAAACCCGCGCAAGGCATCTACGACCTCTATGCGGGGATTTTTTTGAAGCCATTGTCCTGTTGTCATTTCCCCATGTTTCTTACGTTTTCACTCTGCCTCTCGGGCTAAACTATCCCATGCGGGCAAAGGTAACCAAATTTTCTTAACCCATTATCCATTTTGCGGCTTTAGGGCATATTTTATAAAACGATGAAACGATGCCCCAAGAGACGAGAAAGACCAAGAACGCCGTCACAGGGATGCGCAGGGATACAGGCACGTCCATGGCATCTACCACCCCGTAGCCTATGCCCACCACAAAATAATGTATCATGTAAATCCCTAACCCGCATTTAGTAATATTTGACAAAGCGGCTGTCATTTCCCCGGATTTAATCTCTATTTTTTGCACCAGCAAATACCAAGCGATTGTCATGAGCAGCACATTGGGCGAACAATACAAAAAGAACAATTCCACTTGCCGCTCCGTGATGCCCTCTTGTGCCGTCATGTGCCTGAATCCACAATAAGTGATGGCATAACCGGCGACCAGGCACACGACGGACAAAGCGATTGTGTTTTTCCAGGACAAACGGTTCTTGTCTTTCAAGTAATGCCCCAACAACAAATAGCCGCTAAAACCGGAAAAATAATACAAAACACCGAAGTCGTTCCAAGCACAGGTTCCTCCAATGTTTGGCATTATGTATTCCTGGCAATAGGGAAGGAACAAAGAAATAAACCAAATGGACAGGAATATCCTCTTTTGCCTCTCTGAGGCTTGCCCCACCCATGCCGAAAAAAAAGGCATGTACAGGTACAAACCTATCAGCATGTAGATGTACCATAGGGGAACGGTGTAGGTATTGAAATTGAACGGAATCATGAGAATATTCTGCCAGCTGCTTTCAAAAGCCTGGCTTGGCGCCTCCCCCGCATACGGAAACATGGCAGACAGGACGGAACTGTCCCACCCCAAAATTCCCGTCATCCAAGGGAATAAATTGTAGAGCAAAGACCATACGACAAAGGGGACTGCGACGCGAAGCAGCCTTTTCTTGTAAAATTGCCCGATATCTTGCTTCACAGGCAAGAGCAACATCCCCGTCAGCATCACAAAGAGCGGCACGCAAGGGCGCAAAAAAGCCCCGTAGATGCTTCCCCAGAAATTGTATTCCGGATTCGCCCGCGCTTCCGGTGACACATTGAAAGGGTCTGAACAATGGATGCCTATGACCATCAAAATAGCGATTAAACGGAGCACATCAGCCCATACGATGCGACTTGTATTTCCTCTTTCTGCCATACTTCTCTTTTTTTGAATGATTACAACAACTCTGCCATAAAGACAACGAGAACCAAATGCAAAGTTAAAGCGATGCCCGCATTTCTTTTTTTAAGTAGTTAAAAAAACGAAGTCCCCGCAAAACTGCCAAAACCGTCATCGCAGCTTATTACGCAAATGGCACAAGGTAACCTGCGAAATGCCTAAAAAAGAGGCAATATATCCCAAATTTACCCGTTGGAACAATATTGGACGTGTTTGCAACAAATCCATATACCGCTCTTCCGCCGACTTATACAACCTTGAAATCAGCCGTTTTTCAGTTTCGATAAAAGCCTCTTGGTGCAAAAGCCTTGACCAATTGGCAATCTCTATGTTCGTCCAATAAAGTTTTTCCAAATCCTTTACGGGGAGAGCATATAACACAGCGTCTTCCAACACTTGAACGAACTCGGATTCATACCCTTGCATTTCCCCGTAAAAACTATTCGTAGAGAACACGATGTCGCCTTCCATGCTAAACCACGAAGTGACCTCTTTCCCATGAATCACACAGTAAGAACGTGTTATCCCCTTTTCGATAAAGTAGAAGTTTCTGTCATGAAGGAGGGAAGATGTCAAAGTATGTTTCTTTGGCAATTCCAATACGACACTGTGAGCCAATAGTTCGTGAATAGAACCATCACTCATGTTCGACTTGGCTTTAAGCGACTTAATAATGTTGTGCATCTGTTGAAATATATCGTCCGGACAAAGATACAAAAATGCTCTTATTTTCAAGGCGCCACGGCATCAAAAGCGCGGCTTTGTTCCCTTTGGGCGGCTTCCCAGCCGATGATGGCGGTCTTGCGGGCTTCGCCCCAGCGGTAGTTGCCCCATTCGCCGGTGGAACGGATGACGCGGTGGCAGGGTATCAGGAGGGCGACGGGATTGTCGCCAACCGCCGTGCCCACCGCACGGCACGCCTTCGGGTGGTTGATTTCTGCCGCGATGTCGCCGTAGGTTGCCAGTCCGCCCATCGGGATTTTGAGCAATGCCTCCCACACTTTCAACTGGAAATCCGTACCCTTCAGGTGCAGTTTTATCTCCCGGAGCCGGCTCCAGTCGCGGGTGAAGAGGGAAAGGGCATGCTGCTGCATCCCGTCCTCGGCTTGGGCGAAACGGGCGCGGGGGAACTTCTGCATCAGGCGGGAAAGGCCCTCCGCGCGACCGTCGGCAAATTCCAGACAACAGATGCCTTTGCAGGTGGAGGCTACAAGCATTTCCCCGAACGGGCTTTCGGCAAAACTGTAATGGATGGCAAGATGCTCGCCGCCGTTCTTGTACTCGCCGGGGGTCATCCCTTCGATGCGGACAAACAGGTCGTGGAGCCTGCCCGTGCCCGACAAGCCGACTTCGCAAGCCGTGTCAAAAAGCGAGGCGTGCGTCTCCTGCAAGATGCGCTTGGCATACTCCACGTTCAGGTATTGCAGGAAATGCTTGGGCGACGTCCCTGCCCATTCCTGGAAGGTACGCTGGAAATGCCAGGGGCTCATATGGACGTGCTCCGCCACCTCCTCCAAACGGGGCTGTTCGTGCCTGTGCTCCCGAATGAAACGAATGGCGGCGGCGATGCGCTCATAGTTCAATTGCTGTTGTGCCGGTGCCTCCTGCTGCGTGATTATTCCCTTTGGTTCCATGCGTCTTGAATATTAGCTGTTATGAATTGACACCGCAAAGATAACACGCCCGGTTCAAATATACGACCCGAAACTTGCTATTTTCAACGCGAAAGAAAATAGAGGATTTCCAAGGCGGCATCCCGTTAAAAACCTATCTTTGCAGTCTAATTGAAGGAATATATGACAAATAGCACCACGAACACCCGCACTGACCTGATTTTCCGCCCGGCAAACGGGCAAGACCTCCCCGCCATCCTGGAGATTATCGACCATGCCCGCCAACGGATGCTGGCAGAAGGCAAGAAGCAGTGGAACGAAGCCTACCCCACCGAAACGCATATCTCCGGCGACCTCCGGGAGGGAAACGGCTATGTGGTGTGCAATGGCGGACAGGTCGTTGCCTACGGGGCGATTGTTTTCGGGAAGGAACCCGCCTACCGCGACATCCGCAAAGGCGCGTGGCTCACGGAGCAGCCCTACGTGGTGGTACACCGCCTGGCTGTGGCAGGCAACGCGCAGCAGCGGGGCTTTGGCACTTTCTTCCTGCAACAAGTGGAGCGGCTGATGCAGGAAAAGGGCGTGCACAGCTTCAAAGCCGACACGAATTTCGACAACGCCGCCATGCTGCACACCTTCGAGAAACTGGGCTTTCAATACTGCGGCGAAATCTATTACGACAAGGGCGCACGCATGGCGTTTGAGAAAGTCATTTAATGTCCTAAATAACCATATCATGATTGAACATATTTTAAAAAGGATTGTCAAGATTTTGTCTCCCTGCCCTTTTATCCACGGCATCGTATTGGGAGGCTCAAGGGCAACAGGGATAGCAACGGAAAAATCCGACATAGACATTGGTATTTACTATGAACCAGGGCAAGTGGATTTCAATCTTCTAAACAAGCTTGCCAGCCAATTGGATGATAACCACCGGCAGGAACTGATTTGCCATGAAAAGGGCTGGGGCAATTGGGTGAATTGTGGCGGTTGGCTCACCATTGATGGATGCGCTACAGATTTAATACTCCGCGATATGAACCGGGTAAAAGATTGCATTGCCCAAACCAATGAAGGGAAAATTTCTGCCCACTATCAGCCGGGACACCCACACGCTTATCTCAATGTAATATATCGAGGAGAATTAGCTTCCTGCCAAGTGCTTTATGCCCGAGATGCCCAATTCTTGGAATGGAAAAGGCAGGCAAAGATTTATCCCGATAAATTGGCAGAGGCGTTAAAGGCTTTTTTCCTATTTGAAGCAAAGTTTTCTTGCGCCTTAGCACGAAAAGCCGAAACAAGCAAGGACAATTACTATTTGTCCGGACACTTATTCCGTTCAATATCTGCCCTGAATCAAGTATTATTTGCCCTCAACCGCATCTATTGCCTAAACGAAAAGAAAGCGACTTGGCGAATTGACCAATTCCCCATAGCACCTGCCAACTATCGGGAAAGAGTGGACAAAGTGTTTGCATGGTTAGGGGAGGATAACTCCCGATCCATGAATGGCTTGGAAGAATTGCTTGAAGACGTGGAAAAATGCTTGTCGTAACAAAACATCCCAACATAAACCGTCCCGTCATTCTGCTGAAAGATTCCACCCGCACGCCTTCATGTCCACGCAGCCGTTCGACTTGAAGACGACGCCTTCTGCCCGGAGCAATTCCGCCTGTTTCTGCCAATACGGCACCGTCCGCCCCTGGCTGTTGACCACCCGGTGGCAGGGATAACGAAGCGCCGGGCGCGTGTTCCGCAAGACATGCCCCACCAAGCGCGCATGGTTCGGGCAGCCCGCCAGCCGGGCAATTTGCCCGTAGGTCGTCACCTTCCCGCGCGGAATGGCGGCAACCACAGCATAAACCTCTCTCCTGAATGCTTCCAAGTCAAACCTCATATTTGCAAAATCATCTTGTTTCCGGCAGTAAATATACCGCTTTTTTGCCAGAATCTCCGCCCGTTTATTCAGAAAATCACTTAACTTTGCTACAAAATCAAAAGACATCAAGACCATGCACAAGCAAGAAATACCTTTGGAAGGCTTCCAGCCGAAAACGGAGACGATACAGGAAAAAGGAAGCATACATATCTCGCCGATCGAGAAAGGCAAAAGGAACCCGGCACTGATAGACAAACTATTAAACGTCTGGGAAGCATCCGTCCGCGCCAGCCATCGTTTCCTGACGGAGGCAGACATCCGGCGGATAGCCCCGCAAGCCAAAGAAGCCCTGCAGCAAATTCAAACGCTCTGGGTCGTGCAGGATAAGCTGGAACCCATCGGCTTCATGGGCATACAAGGGCAAAAGATAGAGATGCTCTTCCTCCACCCCGCCTATTTCCGCAAAGGGCTGGGCAAACGGCTTGTGCAACGCGCCTTTCAAGAATTGAACGTGAAATTCGTCGATGTCAACGAGCAAAACCCCGACGCCACAAGGTTTTACGAACGCATGGGCTTCCAAGTGTTCAACCGCCACGAACACGACTGCGAAGGCAACCCCTTCCCCATATTGGAGATGAGGCGATAAAGAAATCACAAAACTATTATCATGACCATGAATATACCCACATTTATCAACAGTTACCGCGAAGCGTTCGGCGAAAATGCCCCGCTGCCCATCGTGTTTTACTACAGCAACGAGGCGGCTGCCACGCCGGTGAAAACGGGCGGCTGCATGTTCAAGCAAATCGTAAAAGCCAAGGAGGGAGAAAACATTGCCCTCGACAGCGAGACCGTCACCTGCGGCGGAGGGCGGCATTATGCCGGCTTTGCGCCCCTGCCGGAGTATGTTTACACGTTCGTGTCTGAAAAGGAACGCTACAAAGCGACTCCTCAGGACGTTGCCGACTGCATGCGCCAGTTCGACATCCGCCTGACGGACAAGAAGTATCTGAATTTCGTGCGCGTGGACAAAGCAACAGATTGGGAAGGCATCGAAGGGCTGCTCTTCTTCGCTACCCCCGACATGCTTTCCGGCTTAGCGACCTGGGCTTATTTCGACAACAACGCCGAAGATGCCGTGTCCGCCATTTTCGGTGCGGGCTGCACCACCGTCATCAGCCACGCCGTGCGCGAAAACCGCCGGGGCGGCAGGCGCACCTTCATCGGTCTCTTCGACCCTTCCGTGCGTCCCTACGTCCAGCCCGACGAACTGAGTTTTGTCATCCCCGCCAGCCGCCTCCCCGAAATGCTCGCCACCCTGCGCCGCTGCTGCCTTTTCGACACGCCCGCCTGGCAAAAGATAAAAGCACGCCTATGACCATCGAACTCATCACCCACGACAAAAAACGCTTCCTCCCCCTCCTCTTGCTGGCGGACGAGCAGGAAAGCATGATAGACCGTTACCTGGAACGCGGCGACCTGTACGTCATGCATGATGACGACGGCACCCCCGTCGCCGTTGCCGTCGTCACCCTCGAAGGCGAGGGCGTATGCGAATTGAAGAACCTTGCCGTCAAGCCCGAAGCCCAACGCCAAGGCATCGGCAGCCGCCTCCTCGGCTATCTCTGCCGCCGCTATGCCAAAAGCTGCCACACCCTGCTTGTCGGCACTGGCGACACCCCGCAAACCACCTCCTTTTACCGCCAAAACGGTTTCACCTACTCGCATGCCGTCCCCGATTTCTTCACCGCAAACTACGACCACCCCATCATCGAGAACGGCATCCTCCTGCGCGACATGCTCTATTTCCACAAGTCCCTTGCCCCCGTCAAGGCAATCATCCGGGACTATCGGCAAGCAGACAAACCCGCCCTCATGGAACTCATCCGACTGAACATTCCGGACTATTTTGCCCCGGAAGAAGCCCAAGATTTCTCCGAGTACTTGGACAACAAGCGCGAACTTTATTATGTCGCCTTGGCAGACCAAAAGATTGTCGGCTGCGGAGGCATCAACCTCTCCGAGGACAAAACCACCGCCAAAATCAGTTGGGACATCCTCCACCCCGAATACCAAGGGCAAGGCATTGGTACCCAATTGTTAAAACACCGGATAAAACAAATGGAAGCCTTCCCCGGCATCCGGGAAATCACCGTGCGCACTTCCCAAATGGCATACCGCTTTTACGAAAAACAAGGCTTCGTCCTGAAAGCAACCGAAAAAGACTATTGGGCAAAAGGCTACGACCTGTACGCCATGGAATATGCAGGAAATGCAGGACACCCAACAGTCCAAAAACATGCCCTGCGCCCCGCCATGCCGGAAGACCTTCCTGCCATCTGCGCCCTTTTCCGCGACACCATCCTCACCGTGAACCTCCAAGATTACACCCCGGAGGAAGTTGCCGACTGGGCATCCTGCGGCGACGACATCGCCCGCTGGCACACGCTCTTCTCCACCCTCCATTTCCTCGTGGCAATGGACAGCGCGGGAAACCTCACCGGCTACGCCTCCCTCCGCGACGACGGCTACCTACACTCCCTCTTCGTGCACAAAGACCATCAGGGCGAAGGCATCGCCTCTGCCCTCCTCTCCGCCATGGAGGACTACGCCCGCCGGCACGGCATCCCGGAAATCACCTCCGAAGTCAGCCTCACCGCCCGCCCCTTCTTTGAGCGGCGCGGCTACCAAGTCGTGAAAGCCCAGAAAGCCCGTGCCCGCCGCCTCTACCTGACCAACTTTGTCATGTCCAAATCCCTCCACCCATAAAACCCGTCCCGCCATGCGCATCCTGAAATCCCTCCTCATCTGGCTTTGCTTCATCCCCGTCGCCATCCTGAACGGCGGCTTCCGCCAATACGTATTGGACGGCATCCTGGGCAAAGGAGCATTGCCCGCCAGCGGCATCCTGCTGAGCCTCCTCATCCTTCTCGTCGCCCGCTGGCTTTTGCCCCGCATCGGTCGCCTCAGCCGCCCCGAACGCTACGCCATCGGCACACTCTGGGCAACACTGACCGTCCTATTCGAATGGACTTTCGCCGCAATGGAAGGCTACACCCTCCCCGAATGGCTCGCCGCCTGCAACCCCCTGACCGGCAACCTGTGGGTGCTCTCCGTGCTGGCAACCTTCCTCGCGCCCTTCCTCATCCCGCAGAAAGCCAAACCATAACCTCCTCTCCCATCCCTTCTTGCAAGCATGCGCCTTTCCCCTCCAACCCTCTCTCCCCATTGCCGGCAACACAAAAAGGAATACCAAGATTTTAAACCCTCTTTCTCAAAGCAAACGGATTTTTCAAATCCCTCTATAAGCCCTTATTCTGTAATTTGCCAATACCCCTGCTTCCTGCCCCCAACACGTTTCAGCAAGCCAAGTTCTTGAAGGCGGGAAAGATTGTGAATAATGCCTCCCATTGTCGCATCAGGAATCTTTTCACATAATTCTTGTCGTGTAGCATTGGGGTGCTCGTTCAAATAAACCAATATGGTTTGTTGTTGTTCCGTTAGGTTTTGTATGGTCTTTTGTATGGTCTTTTGTATGGTCTTTTGGGTAGTCTTCTGGTCGCTTAGGGCAGTAGCCCTTTCCGGATATTCAAACTTGAATGTCGTCCATATCCCTGAAGCATCATAATGGAACTCCGGCGTAGAGAATCCGTCATTCTTACAAGCCGTGATGATGCGTTCAATGCCGCGTCCCCATGCCTCAATCTCACCGGCACGGAAGAATGTGTTGGCAATGCTTGGATTATAAGGATGGCTCCCGTGTGAGGACAATAACGTGTCAACCGTCCAATCATCAGGCAGACTGCCACTGTTGATTATTTCCAATTTGTTCTCATACACTCGAATCTGAATAGGCGTATTGCTTGCATAATCTTTGTTGATGCAAGCATTCAGCAATGCTTCGCGCAAAGCCTCACGGGGCATGGGCAATGTTTCTATCCGTTGGATGCCTTCATAGGTAATAATGGCTTTCAGATACTTGGTGCAAATCAAATCCATCAATCTGGCAATTTGTTGGAACAGATTGCCATGTATCTCGTCCTGATAGACCAAATCCATGCCTTCACGGAAAAAGCCCACCTTCACAAAAGCCCCGGTCACATACATTTCCGGGTCGGGATGGAACAGCAAGGCGGCAGCACGCTTCAAATAACTGCCCTCATAAAGCCGGAGTTTCTCCAACAATCCGTGATTATCGTCCATCAAGTCAGCTTCCTCCATGCGCCCGCTCCGCTTGGCATACTTGCGAAATAAATCGAATGTGGCATTGTCCAAATCTTCCACTTTCAAATAAGGCACAGGCACACCGTCCCACGTTTTGCCCTGTCTGCGAAGCATAAAGCGGTCAAGCTCAGCCCCTTTCAGTTCCTGGTTGGTCGCGCCGCTCCGTTGATAATACTTGCCCCGAAAACTGATGGGATAAGGATAAGCCTCCGTCACAATTTCCAGATAAGACTTCCCGTCCTTCTCTTTCAGATTGACATCTACCAAAATACCCATCATGTCGCGCACCTTGTTCGGAATATCCTCCATCAATTTCTGGGCATCCTGCACACCGCACACCTCGCCATTGTCACACAGACCGATATACAGCACACCGCCTTGTGCATTGGCAAAGCCACAAATCCATTTCTGGTATTCGTCGCGCCAAGATTCTTTGAACTCTATATTTTGGGATTCCATTTGCATATCGTCAATTGTAAATTAGTTTATTCAAACAACAACATGTTTATTTATGATTCCACCACCGCTTATTTCGATATAATCCTGCTTGGGCTTTGATATTCCAGCCTATTAATATCTTCCATTCTGCTAATAGAATCATTTGTATTTGCAAAGGTAATGAATTTGAACGATATTTAATGAAAGCATGCAAGATTCCTTGCCCTTTCCAGCCGGCAATTCATGGAAACTCTCCGTGCTGGCAACCTTCCTCGCGCCCTTCCTTGCTTCCAAAAAAATAAATCATTTCGTAATTTTGCAACAGGAAAAGAAAGACAAACATGAAACAGAAACAAACAGAGGAAGAACATCTCAGTCCGATGAAACTCATATTCAACTATGAAAATGTATTTTACAGTTTCATCTATGACGACACGAGCGGCTGCGTTCACCGTTCACGGGAATATGCCATGAATTATGTGTACTCCGGCGAAATGATTCTTGACGATGGCAAGGAACAGATTCACATCGGCAAAGGTGAATGCGTATACATCCCGCGCGACCACCGTATCACCCTGTACAAAAAGCCCTGCAACGGGGAAAAGTATTGCGGGATTTTCCTGAACTTTACCCGCCATTTTTTACGGGAGATGTACACAACGCTGGCACAACACAAGATTCCCGCTAACACGCCCAAACTGAAACCGGGCGTAGTCAAACTGCCCAAAACGGCAGAAATAACAAGCCTTTTCTCCTCTCTGACCCCATTTTTCGACCCGGACGTAAAACCGCAAGACGACTTCATGCACCTCAAACTGCAGGAAGGATTGCTTGCCCTCCTCCATATAGACATGCGGTTTGCACCCACCCTTTTCGATTTCAACGAACCATGGAAAATTGATATCTTGGACTTCATGGATAAAAACTACATGCACGAATTCACAATGGAAGAGCTTGCCCACTACACAGGCAGAAGCCTTTCCACGTTCAAACGCGATTTCAAGAAAATAAGCGACCTGACTCCCGAAAAATGGCTTATCCGCAAGCGATTGGAAGCCGCCTATTCCATGATACAGCACGACGGTCAGAAAATTACAGACGTCTATGCCAAAGTCGGCTTCAAAAATCAATCCCATTTCTCAACAGCATTCAAAAAGCAATACGGCATCGCGCCGACAGCCGTGCCCGTCGTACAAAATTGACCTGCTCAGCAACAGCATTTGAGCCCCACAGCAATGTCGTTGTGGGGCTTTTCATTTACATTTGCTTTCGCAAACAAAAACACCAAGAAACAAAAGAAGAGATGAAAACACTATTTGTCAAACACTTATGTACAGCATGGTTCATGACCTCTGTATGGATAGGCGGTCTGTCCGCACAAGAAACACAATCAAAAATGAATAGCAATATGGAAGAAAAATTGAATCTGACACAAGAATGGGACAAAACATTCCCACAGAGCGACAAAGTGGAACACAGCAAAGTGACATTCCGCAACCGTTACGGCATCACGCTTGCCGCCGACATGTACAAACCCAAAGGCACTGCCGGCAAATTGCCCGCCATCGCCGTATGCGGTCCTTTTGGCGCCGTTAAAGAACAAGCAGCCGGATTTTACGCCCAGGAAATGGCAAAAAGAGGTTTTCTGACCATCGCCTTCGACCCGTCGTTCACCGGTGAAAGCGGAGGCTCCCCGCGTTATATGACCTCGCCCGACATCAACACAGAAGATTTTTGTGCCGCCGTCGATTATCTGGTCACCCATCCGGAAGTAGCCCCCGGAAAAGTGGGCATCATTGGCATTTGCGGCTGGGGAGGACTGGCAATCAATGCAGCGGCAGCCGACCCCCGCATCAAAGCGACCCTTGCTTCCACCATGTATGACATGAGCCGTGTCAGCGCCAACGGATATTTCGATACAGAGGACAGCGCCGAAGCCCGCAACGCGCTGCGCGACAAACTCGCTGCACAGCGCACCGAAGACTATCGGAACGGAACGCCCAAACTCGGCGGCGGAGTCCCCGACGAGCTTCCCCAAGACGCGCCCCAATTCCTCCGCGATTATTACGACTACTATAAAACCCAACGCGGCTACCATCCCCGTTCGCTCAACTCCAACGGCGGGTGCAATGCGACATCGCCCATCCCCTGGATTAACTTCCCGTTGATGAGCCGTGCAGGCGAAATTGAAAACGCTGTCATGCTCATACATGGCGAAAAAGCCCACTCCTTCTATTTCAGCAGCGATGCCTACAAGAAACTCACCATCACTCCCGGCAAAGAGAACAACAAAATCTTCATGGTCATACCCGGTGCCAGCCACACCGATTTATACGACCGGCTCGACAAAATTCCTTTTGATGCAATCGAGAGCTTCTTCACCGAATACTTGAAATAAAACGCTTGATTACATCCCCCGAAGGGCAGCAAACCTGCCCGCTCGGGCAAAGAACCTGCCGGATAGGGCGGCATCCTTTTTCCAAAACCATCCCTGCCGCCGGACTTGGGGTATGGACATCCCCCGCGTTTGAACAAGGCATACTCCCCGCTTGGACAAGGCTTGGAATTCCAGTTACGCCAGATATATGTCGTAGTTACGTCATAGCTTCTATCTTCGTTCGTTGTTCGATTATCCTTCGATTCACCTTCGATTAAAATCGAACAATCATCGAGTAGAAAACAAGGAAAAAACAAAAATAATAAAACAGACGTTTATCAGGCATTACTATCACGAAATTGGAATTCCAAGCCTTGTCCAAGCGGGGAGGTTGCCACGCCTATGTGCGGGGCATGACATGCCTAAACGGGATGTACAATTGCCTTTGGCGTTGGCAGAGCAAAAATTTCAAAGGCATTTACACAAAAAGGAGCGGGATTCGCAGTCCCGCTCCGCTCATTGGTTTGTTTCCAGTTTGTTCCCGGCAAATGCGGCCAGGGATGGGAGGTTGCTACTCAGGGATGATTTTGATGGGGCTTGCTGTTTCTTTGCCGTTCAAACGGAAAGAACGCTCCACCCCTGCATCGGGCCCATCAGCCCAAGGGGCATTGCTAAAAGTCACGGTGTCGCGTTTTGTTCCATCGCCCCAATCGAAAATGACCGGTTCGTCCACATAAACGTCATGCCCCAAAAAGGGACCAAACATTAAGGCATATCTCTCAAGATAGTCTACATATTCCACTTTCAATCCTTCAAATGGAACGTAAACTGCTTTTGAACCAGGATCTTCAAGCAAAGAATCCTTTTGGTAAATTTCACCCCGATAAATCGCATAGATGCCATTTTCGGCAATACCATTTTCTGCGTCCGGAGCAAGCAAATTATTTCCTGCCCGATCCTCGACAATCAAAGTTATAGAGAACGGGGCAAAGTCATATATCCATCCTTCGTCCTTTTCTCCACAGGCATTAAACATCGCCAGGCCTAACAACAGGCATGTCCATTTTAAAATACTGCATTTTCTCATAGTATCTCCTTTTTTATAAAGTTATCTTCATTCCGGAATATATTTATCGCTAATCCAAAACATTTTATTTTCTTGATTATAACCTGATCCTCCTGGATTAAAAGCTCTAATTCCATATTCGCCATCATAACATCCCCAATTACACCATAATCTCTTGACTCGATGCCCTTGTCGTTGTTTCTTCTTTACTGCAGGACGCACAAAAAATGAATGCTACCACTGCAATCCATAATACTCTTGTTTTCATAAAATTAATTTTAGTTTTTAACATGAATGTATAGCTATTTTGGTTCTATTTTTATTCTTTAAAGAGGCTTGCGGGCGTGAGCCGCAAGCCGTAAGGATTGGGATAGGTCAGAAGCGGCAGGAGACGGTGGCGGAGAAGCTGCGGGGCTTGCCGTAGACCGTGGTGCTCTTGAAGTATTCCTTGTCGAGGAGGTTGTCGATGTTCAGGGCGAGGGTGACGCGCTGGCGGATGGTGTAGAAAATGCCGCAGTCCATGAGGAAGAGCGAAGGGTAATACGTGTTGGTCGCCACGTTGGTGTAGATTTTGTCCTGGAAGGTGCCGCTCAGATGGAGGGAGAGGTCCTTCAGGATGCCACGCGGGACGGTGTAGTCGCCGTAGAGGTAGAACGTGGTGCGGGGGATGCCGCTGGCACGCTGGTTCTCGGAGGCATCGGTGTAATCCTCGTACTCGTCGCTGACGGTGATTTTGCGGATGCGGTAGTCCTGGAAGCCCATGCCGCCGGTGAATTGCAGGGAGGGCAAGGGGCGGACGGTGAGTTCGAGGTCAAAGCCGCGGGAGTCTGCCGTGCCGACCTGCCCCTGGATGGTTTTCTCGACCAGTTGGCCGCCCTCCTCCACGTTGTCGGTGCCGAGGTTCTTGACCACATTGTTCTTGCGAATGTAGTAGAGGCTGGCATTCACATCGAGGAGGTCCGCCAGCAAATAGCGCGCGCCGACTTCCACCTGGTAGCCTTCCTCCGGCTTAAAGACTTCGCCACCGTCAGTGGAAGGGTCAAAGACATCGCCGTTGCGGTCAAGGTAGATGACATTGCGGTTGTACATCGTGTTATAAGGCTTGAAATGCGATCCGATGGAGGCATAGAGCGACAACTCCTCCACAGGGAAGAACACCAGGCCGGCACGCCCGGTGAAAGCGGAAGTCTTCACTTTCTTCCACTCGGTGCGGTTGGCATCGTCGTAATGCTGCGTGCCGTCGGTGACGGTTGCCGTGGCGGTGCGGTAGTTATAGAAATCGAAGCGGGCGGAACCCATGGCTTTCCACTTCTTGCTGATGTCCAGCACGTCGTGGAGGTAAATGCCGGAGGTGCGCCACTCGCGGATGGAGGCTTCGGAGTATTTGAAGTCCCACCAATTGCGCGCCAAATGGGGATGGTGGAGAGACACGAGCTGGTTCATGCCGGGACCCCAGACGTCGCCATCGTCCCAGCCGTTGTACTGCGTGTAATTGAAATACTCGTAGGTAAAGCCAAAGATGTACTTGTGCTTGACGCTGCCGGTACGGAACTCGCCAGTGAGTTCCAGCATGTTCGTCCAGCCGCGGCTGTCGGGACTGAAGCAGAGGGGCGTGCCGGTGGCGAGGGAGTCGGTGAGGTCGATGAAATACTTGTTGTTCTGGCGGTCGAAATAATAGTAACCGCCCTCGAACACATCCGCCGTGTCCGTGCGGTAGCTCATGCCCTCGACGGAAGCATAATCCAGGTCGCTGTGGTTCCAAGAGAAACGCTCGCGGAGGCTCATAAAGGATGCCAGTTTTTGGGTGTAGGTCAGGCTCACATCCCAGACGGTGCGCTCCATCAGGTTGTTGTTGAAATCCCCGTAGACG
>CALUKF010000012.1 GCA_944321145.1 uncultured Odoribacter sp.
ACTTATCACTGCCCTCCGCCATTGCCGCTACGCTCCAATGGCGGAGGCGGTGATTGCACTTCTATATTGAATCTATAGATTTGTTGTCGGTAAAAATTTTGCATTGTGTCTGCCTTTCACTATATTTGGCAATGTAAAAAATGGATGCCTATGTTTGTGACAGACCGACAGACGCTTTGCGATTTGCAGATTTTTGGAGAGAGTGCCGATGCAGGCAGTGTGTACGCATTGTTTTCATCGGGATTGACGCCTGGCGGGAGGGCGAAACTCGAACAGATGCTTTTAGTTCCGCTGGATGATTGCATTGCTTTGCGGAAGCGGAGGAATACCGTTCGTTATTTTATGGAGCAGGATTGTGCTTTGCCTGTGAAATTGGAGGACTTGAAATTTGTAGACGGTTACCTTCGGATGGAGGCTTGTGCCGGTGGTTTTTCGGTCTGGAGGTGGGGATTGAGGAGGTTTAGGAGTTGGTTTTTGCCGGATAACCGCTTGTATGTCTGTATGCGTGGTGCCCGCCTTTTGAAGGCTGTTGTACAGGATTGTTATCGTTGGGCATGTGGAGATGGAGGTGCTGTTGCGGAGGAAGTCGGGGTGTATCGTGAGCGGATGAAGGAACTGATTTGCCGGACGGGATTGGTACAAGCGTTGCCGGAGAAGAGGATGTCGGGCATGGCATGTGGAAGGTTGGATGATTGTTTTCGGCGGTTAGAGGTTGTGAAGGTCAGAGAGTTGTTGGATATGTTGTATGAATTGGAGGTATTGATGCACGTAGCGAAGGTTGCCAAGGCACGTGGATTGTATTTGCCAGAGTATGTAGAGAAGAAGAGATGTCTGGAAATGAAATGGTTGTATCATCCATTGTTGGTACATCCGGTGGCTAACGATTGTTGCCTGTCGCCGGATAAACCGCTTTGTTTTTTGACAGGTCCCAATATGGCTGGCAAGTCTACGTATATGAAGGCTGTCGGTATTGCCGTTTATTTGGCGCATGTCGGTTTTCCGGTGCCTGCTGCGAGCATGAGGACTTCAGTGTTTCGGGGAATGTTCACGACGATTAATTTGGCAGATAATTTGGAGGCGGGGTATAGTCATTATTATGGAGAGGTGCGGCGCATTAAATATGTAGCGGAACGGATTCGCGAGCTGCAGGATGTGGTAGTCATTTTTGATGAATTGTTTCGTGGCACTAATGTGAAGGACGCTTGCGATGCTTCGTTGGCAGTGATTGG
Organism: uncultured Odoribacter sp.; assembly: GCA_944321145.1. Classification (GTDB taxonomy): domain Bacteria; phylum Bacteroidota; class Bacteroidia; order Bacteroidales; family Marinifilaceae; genus Odoribacter. The sequence goes on from CALUKF010000012.1 coordinate 1,230, forward strand.
GGCGTTGGCAAGGTTGCCTGTAGGTATTTTTGTGATTTCCACTCATTTGCTGGAAGTGGCATCCCGTTTGGCAGACGGCGGGAATATTGATTTCCGCTGCTTTGGGATAGGGAAGAAGGGAAGCGGCTTGCAGTATACTTATTTGTTGCGGGAGGGGATTTCAGATGAGCGTTTGGGTATGGAAATCTTGAATCGGGAGGGGGTGGTGGAGATTATTCACGATATGATATCAAGTTTCTGTGTGATATAATCTGCGTCTTGTTGTTTGTGAAAGATGAGGATATTTTTGTACTTTTGCGGGCAGGATAGCCATGGGGCGTTAATTGTTAATCGGATGAAGAATATTGTAAAGTTTTGTCTGTTTTTGTTGGTATCGGTTTTGCTTTTCTGGTTGGTGTATCGTGACCAGAATTGGGAGGATTTGCTGAAAGTGTTGAAGGAGGATGTGAATTATACGTGGGTGTGGGTGGCTTGTGTGATGGGCATTGTCAGCCACGTGGCGCGTGCACTCCGTTGGCAGATGTTGGCAGAGACGATGGGATACCGTATCCGTTTTTGGAATAGTTTTATGGGGGTGATGATTGGTTATTTTGCCAATCTTGCCATTCCGCGGATGGGGGAATTTACCCGTTGCGCAGTGGTGGGCAAGTATGAGAAGACGCCGTTTTCCAATCTTTTGGGCACTGTGGTGGCAGAACGGGTGGTGGATGTAGTTATTCTTTTGGCATTGACTGTGTTGGTGGTGGTGACCCAATTCCCGCAGGTGGGCATTTTCTTGGATAATAATCCGGAGATTAAAGCCAATCTGGTGAATTTGTTCCATTCTTCATGGATGTTGCTGCTTGTGGTGGTGGTTTTGGTGGGATTGGTGCTTTTGTGGAAATTGTATTTGAGAAAACGGTTAGGGGAGCGTATCCGTTCGTTTGTCCATGGCTTGAAAGAAGGGCTTTTGGCGGTGAAGGATATGCGCAGGAAATGGCTTTTTGTGGGCTATTCACTCTTTATTTGGTTGATGTATTTTTTGATGTTTTATGTCTGCTTCTTTTGTTTTGAATTTACGTCGGGGTTGAATATGCTGGTAGGTTTGACATGCTTTGTCTTGTCGAGTTATGGGATGGTGGCTCCGGTGCAGGGGGGGATTGGCGCCTGGCATTTCATGGTAATAGCCGCGTTGATGATTTATTTGCCGCATACGCCGAATATTGAGAGCATGGCAAAAGTATTCGCGCTCCTGACGCATGGGGCGATGACATTATTATATATAGTAGTCGGGGTGATTTGCGTAATTGCGATGCCTTTGTATAACCACAGTTTTTCAATAAAAAAGAAATGACATGCAAGGCAATTCGGTAGAAATGGTTTATGGTTATTTCCCGGATTTGTCCGGGGAACAGCGGGAGCGTTTTTCCCGTTTGGAGGTCTTATATCGGGAATGGAATGAGAAAATCAATGTGATTTCCCGCAAGGATATGGATGCTTTTTGGGAACATCATGTGCTGCATTCGCTGGCAATAGCCAAGATATTGCGTTTCTTGCCGGGCGCAAGGGTGATGGACGTGGGGACGGGAGGCGGTTTTCCAGGCATTCCATTGGCGATATTATTTCCGGAGTGTGATTTCCTTTTGGTGGATTCCATTGGCAAGAAAATCAAAGTCGTCAATGGAGTGAAAGAAGCCTTGGGTTTGAGCAATGTGCATGCCCTGCAGACGCGGGTAGAGGATGTGAAGGATAAATTTGATTTTATAGTTAGCCGTGCCGTGACGGCTTTCCCGGCTTTTGTCCGTTTGGTAAAAGGGAAAGTGTTCGGCGATTCGCGTCATGCGCTGGAAAATGGTATCCTTTATTTAAAGGGAGGAGATTTTGAGAAGGAATTGGCACCTTTTGGCAATCGGGCAACGGTGTATGCCATCTCTGATTTTTTTTCAGAACCGTTTTTTGAGACGAAAAAAGTGATACATTTGTCTTTATAAAATAGTATTATGAGAGAACGCGATATACATCATTTGTTTGTGACCTATTATCCGGCGTTGAAGTCCTTTGCGGAACGATTGGTGAAGAGTTCCGAGACGGCGGAGGATATTGTCCAGGATGTGTTTTTGCGTTTATGGGAGAAGCCATCGGCGTTGGAGGAGGCGAAAGCAAATTCTGCTTATCTGTATCAAATGGTGCGTTTCAAGGCGATAGATTATTTGCGGCGGGAGAAATTCATGGATAATGCCATTCGGAATTATGTTGCTAATCTGGCAGAGGAAGAAGAGGAAGCCTATTTAGAGGAAGAAGTATACCGGCGAATGGATGAGGCAATCGATACCTTGCCTCCGGGTGTTCGTTCTGTATTGACTTTGAGTTTGAAAGGGCATTCTGCCAAAGAGGTGGCAGAAATGTTGGATATTGCGGTGGAGACCGTTAAAAAGCAAAAACAGATAGCCCGCCGCATGCTTCGGGAACGGCTTGTTAAGATTTTATTGATATTTGTGCATTGATTTAGTTTGTTGTTTATCAGGAAATTCGTATCTTTGTCAAAAGAAAAATTCGATTTGCCTTAAAATTTTCTGAAAATCATATACCTCTTTTTTGACCTTTGTTCGTTATTTAGATGTAAATAATTTTTTGTCATGAAGAAGTATAGTGATTATTCGATTATAGCAGACTTGCTGGTACGCTCCTTGGAAGAAGGATTGACTTCAGAGGAAGAGGAGAGGCTGTCGCAATGGCGTAAGGAAAATGACAGGCATGAAGCTCTGTATAAGCGGCTGCATTCGTCGTCTTTCTGGGAAAGCCATCCGCAATGGAAATATCGGGAAGAGGTAGCAGAAGCATGGAAACGTTTATATAGCCGCAGGATGAGAAAGCAACGGATGGTGCGTCGCATGTATTGGGGAGTGGCAGCCGTTGTTGCAATAAGCATAGGGACTTTTTTCCTTTGGCGCGAGCCGTCGATTATTGAACCGGTTGTTGTGGAAAATGAAACAATTGTGCCGGGCAAAAAACAGGCAGAACTTATTTTGGCGGATGGCAGGTCGATGGTGTTGAATGAAGCGATGTCTATCCGCTCGTTGGAGGAGAAGGGTGTTGTTATCCGTACAGAAGACAAGGCATTGCAATATGTCGATAAACGTCAGGATGAAGCGTTGTCCTACAATACCCTGCGTGTACCACGGGGAGGGGAATATACGATATTGTTGAGCGACGGTACAAAAGTCTATCTCAATGCAGAGAGCGAGATGACTTACCCGGTGGCTTTTCGGGGAGAGGCTCGTGAGGTCAAGCTTCGCGGGGAGGCATTTTTCGAAGTGGCGTCTAATCGTGTACAGCCTTTTATTGTCCATACAGAGCAGTTTGCCATTCGTGTAACGGGTACTGAATTTAATGTACGGGCTTATGCCGATGAGGCGCCTTCGGCAACTTTAGCGGAGGGAAGTATCCAGTTTTGGAAAGGTAATCAGATGTTTCCATTGCATCCCGGTCAGCAGGCTGCATTGAAAAATGGGGAAATAGAAATACGAAAAGTGAACTTAGAAGATGCCATTGCGTGGCGATATGGTGTATTCTCTTTTAAGAATATCCGTTTGGAGGATTTGCTTTCAGAATTGGCGCGTTGGTATGATATAGAGATATTTTATCAGAATCCTTCGCTGAAGGATTTGCATTTCACCGCTTCGTTCCAGCGTAGCAGTAATATGGAGGAAGTCATCAGCCTTTTGGAGCGGACGCAAAAAATCAAAGTAAATGTGAATGGAAAAACATTGATAGTACAAAATAAATAATCATTTAAAACTTAGGAACAAAAGCAAACAGTAACACAAAAAACAGAGAGAAATGCCGGAATGTATTGGCGTACACTCCGGCAGGGGTTTCCTGCAAAGGAAACGATGTCAAACAATTAACAACAAAAGTATGGAAAAACAATTGAAAAAACTAATCTGGATCATGATCAAAATGAAACTCATGTGTCTGGTGGTTGTCTGGACGGCAACCAGCCTAAATGCAGAAGTATGGTCGCAGGAACGAAAAATCGACTTGCGGCTGGGAGAAACTAATTTGGAACTGCTTTTGGAAGAAATGCAGGAGCAGACCAATTTGCGGTTTATTTACAACCACGAAGATGTGTCAGGCTATGTGGTGAACGGCTCTATGAAAAACAAAACGGTTGCCGAGATTCTCGACAAAGCATTGGAAGGAATTCCGCTGAAGTATGAAATCGTTGGTGACCACATCGTGATTTCGCCTGAACAACTGGTGCAGGCACAGTCGGAAGTGATTACGATAAAGGGAAAAGTAACTGACAATAATGGACAACCTTTGCCTGGCGTGACAATCGTGCTGAAAGGCACGACATACGGGGTAGCAACAGATATTGATGGTCTCTATGAATTGACCATTCAAAAAAATCTGGCAGCTACGTTGGTATTTTCTTTTGTGGGAATGGAGACGCAGGAAGTTGCCATCAACGGACGTACGGAAATCAATGTGCAAATGGAAGAGGATGCAGCAGAGATGGAAGAGGTGGTGGTGACCGGGTATGGAAATAAGTCTGCTGCAAGTTTTACCGGTGCAGCTCAAACTGTTACAAAAGAACAATTATTGACTGCTGGAACTAAAAATATATTGACAAGTTTACAAGCATTTGTGCCTGGTATGTTATTGGTTGAAAATAATCGGATGGGGTCAGACCCGAATACTCGTCCTGAGATATTAGTCCGTGGGCGAAGCAGTTTTACCTCAGGGAGTAGCATGCCGACTTTTATTGTAGATGGGGCGGAAGTTTCTGCAGATTATGTATTTGATATGGATATTAATGATGTAGAATCTGCTACGGTTTTAAAGGATGCCTCTGCTTCAGCTCTTTATGGTGCCAAAGCAGCAAATGGTGTAATTGTAATTACAACACGTCCAATGTTGGCAGGAAAAATGAAAGTGTCTTATAGTGGTAATTTCTCTTTGACTGTACCGGATTTAAGTGACTATGATTTATTAAATGCAGAAGAAAAGTTAGAGTATGAGTATTTGGCTGGTTTATATACAGTTCCGGGCGGCGGGTTGAGTAAAGAGCAATATTCAATGGATGAGCGGTATAATGCAATTTACCAACGGATACGTGAAGGCGTGAATACGGACTGGTTGTCCTACCCTTTGCGTAATGCTTTTGTCAATAATCATAATGTGACAGTATATGGTGGCGACCATTATGTACGGTACAATTTAGGGGTGCGTTATGGTAACGACCGTGGTGTAATGAAAGATTCTGAGCGTAAACGTTATTCTTTGTCGTTCAAACTGTCTTATAATAAAGGTGATTTGGTATTTATTCAAAATTACGCCACGATTAGTGTTGTTAATAATCAAGAGTCTCCGTATGGTTCTTTTAGCCAATACGTAGAGCAGAATCCATACGATCGGGCTTACAATTTGGATGGTAGTTTAAATAATGATTTGACGTATGGAAAACTGAATCCGCTTTATGAGGCTTCTCTTGGCAGTTATGATAAGGGAGAAAGTTTGAGTATAAATGATGTTTTGGATATTAAAGTGCAATTGCTTGAAGGTTTGCGCATTGAAGGTTCTTTTTCTTTAACGAAGGCTAAAAATAATGCCGAAGCATTTTTGTCTCCTAATTCTAAGGAATTTAAAGATGTTCCGGCTAATGAAGCGGGGAGTATAACTGTGAGTAATAGTAGTTCAATGGATTATCAAGGAAAGTTGGTGTTGACTTACAATAAAATGTTTGATGCTGGTACATTGTTGAGTTTGATTGCTGGAGGAAATTTGCAAAGTACGAATAGCAATAGCAATGGTTATACTGGAATAGGCATATTTTCTGATAGATTGGCGCACCCCTCTTTTGCTTCCAAATATCCGAGCGAAACTTCGCCAACAGGTTCCCAAGACATCAGTCGTTCTTTAGGTGGTTTTATTAATGTGAATACAATTTATAAAGACCGCTATTTTGCAGATTTCTCAGTCCGTTATGAAGGTTCTTCAAAGTTTGGTTCTGACCAACGATATGCGCCTTTTTGGAGTGTCGGGATTGGATGGAACATTCACAAAGAAAACTTTTTTCATGCAAGTCCGACTGATCGTTTGAAATTGCGTGCAAGTGTGGGATATTTGGGAAATGCCAGTTTTTCTCCTTATCAGGCAATAACAACTTATGAGTATGATGCGGATAACGTATATGACAAAGGAATAGGTGCAGTTCCGATTACTATAGGCAATCCGGATTTAAAATGGGAGCGTACCTTGAATTGGAATGCGGGTTTGGATGTAAATCTGTTCCATAACCGTTTGGACATGACAATTGATTACTATAAGAAAATAACTGATAATTTGTTGCTTAGTGTAACGAAAGCTCCTTCTATCGGCGTAAGCGAAGCAACGGAGAACATTGGAAAAATAGATAATAGTGGTATTGAATTCAGAACACGTATCATCGCTTTGCGTAATCAGGATTGGGATTGGACTTTGTCATTGACTGCGAGCCATAATAAAAATAAAATTAGGCAAATAAGTAATTCATTAAAAACACAAAATGAGAAGAATAACGCAGAAAAGTCACGTCAGCCACAGCCGGTTTATGAAGAAGGAGAATCTATTTCGGCAATTAAAGCTGTGCAGTCTGGTGGAATAGATCCGGCAACTGGAAAGGAAGTTTATATAGGAAAAGATGGAAAACCGACTTTTACTTATGACTATAATGATAAGGTCGTTTTTGGTGATAGTGATCCCAAAGTGTATGGGATTTTTAGTTCTTACTTGACTTATAAAGGTCTTTCTCTAAATTTTATGTTGGATTACAAATTGAAAGCGACAATTTATAATGAGACTTTGGTGACTCGGGTGGAAGGTGCAAACCCGCAAAATAATGCAGACCATCGGGTATTCGACAGCCGTTGGAAACAACCGGGAGATTATGTGAAGTATAAAAACATTGCAGACCAATCTATACCGGAACAGACCAGTCGTTTTATAGAAGATGAATATACACTTAGTATGAGAAGTTTGAGTCTTGCTTACGATTTTGCTCCTGCGATTTATCAAAAACTTCATTTAAGCCGTCTGCGTGTAGAATTAATGACAAATGATTTGTTTCATTGGTCGACGGTTAAACAGGAGCGTGGTTTTGATTACCCATTTGCCAGAAGTTTTCAATTTTCTATTAGTGCAACTTTCTAAATGTGAATGCTATGATAAAATATATAAAGATAATATCCGCTTGTTTGCTAATAAGCTTTTTGTCTGCTGGTTGTAACGATTTTTTGGATGTGAATCCAGCTGGAACAGTAACCCAAGATAAAATGTTTAGGGACGTGCAAGGATATCGAGATGCAATGTATGGCATTTATGCCAATTTGGCAACGACTAATTTATATGGGCAGAATTTGACGTATGGATTTGCAGACCAATTGGCACAATTGTTTACGCCACCTAGAATTACAGAATCGCAAGATTTGACAAGTTATAAAGTGTTGCAATATGATTATACGTATCCGGAAATAGAATCTATGATAACAAATATTTGGTCGGATATGTATAGGGTGATTTCTTACGTCAACAATGTATTGGAGAATATTCAGCATGCAGATATAGATTCTCATCCTGATTATCGGTTAATAAATGGTGAGGCACATGCTTTGCGTGCTTTTATGCACTTTGATTTGATGCGTTATTTTTGTGAGCACATTGAATTAGTCCCTGATGCAGGGGGAATACCGTATGCCTATACGTTTGACCTTAAAAATAAAGAGTTGTTTACCTTGAAAGAGTGCTACGAGAATGTATTAGAAGATTTGACCGTGGCACAAAATTACTTAGTAAATGATACATCGCAAATTGCAACAGATTATCGTGGTACAGTATATAATTTTGTGACTTTGCCTGCTGTATACGCCATGAAAGCAAGGGTGTTCCATTATGAAGGTCAATTAGATAGTGCAGGAATTTATGCAGAAAAAGTAATGCAATATTCTAATTATCATCTGATTGATGTGCCAACTGATTTGCCTGAAGCACAAAAATATCCAGGGGGAGCAGAAATGATTTGGGGTTTATCTACAACAAAATTATATGATGTTTTATTTCAAGAATTTCAGTCTGATCCGACAACTAATTTTGAATTGATGCGTCCGCGTGAAGATGTAGAAGAAATTTATAAGGATGTGAATTGGGATGCGCAAAATCACGATTATCGTTTTGATAATTTCTTTGAAAATGAAGAAAGAGGTTGGGTATTTAATCGGTTACTGAAAGTTAATAGAGATAATCCGGATGATATTGAGGAACAAAAGAAAAATACCAAAGGAATTTGTATGCTTCGCTTGCCAGAGATGTACTATATTGCTGCGGAAGCTTCTTATGTGCAAGGCGATCAGGAGAAGGCTTTGAAGTATTTGCAGGCAGTTAGGAATAGTCGAGGCTTAACAGCCGCATTACCCTCTGATAGAACAAATACGTTGGAGAAGTTCCGTGCAGAATTGCAGAAAGAACGCCGGAAAGAGTTTTGGGGAGAGGGACAGACATTTTTAGATTACAAAAGAACAAATGCTTCTTTTGGAGATGTTTCTAATAATAAGGTGATTACATTGACCCCGGAAATTAGGGTATTGCCCTGGCCGAGAAATGAACAAGAATTTGGTTCCACTAATAAATGAAAATGTTATGAAAAGTAGATTATTATATTTGATGATTGTATTGGCATTCTTTTTTTCTTGTGAAGAAAATAAGGATGGGTTTTATGATAATGTAGCTCGGATATATTTCCCAGAAGAAACTGATAGCCTTAGTTTTTCTTTTGGTGATAAGATAGCGGAGTATACTCGGCATGTAGTTAATGTTCCGGTTAAAATGATGGGAATAAATGCAACTGAAGAGATGAGATTTAAAGTTGTTCTGAATACGGAATTATCTACAGCTGAAGAAGGAGTACATTTTGTTGAACTTCAGTCAGAATATCCGTTGCTGGTAGATTCTGTAAATGCTTATATCCCGGTAGAATTGATTCGGGATGAATTGTCAGAAGATGAGGTGACTTATAAAATTGTTTTGGATTTGGAAGCAAATACGGATTTCCAATTGGGCAGCAAAGAAAATTTACGTGCAGTTGTTACTTTCAACAATTATTTGGAGGAACCTTCGTGGTGGATGAATGTTTTTGGATCATATACAGTGAATTATCATCGCGGAATGTATCAGCGTTTAATTGCTTATTATGGAGAACCTTTAACGGAAGAATTTGTATTTTCAAATTATTTAAAACTGAATTTGGCTTTCAAAAGAGAGGTTTATGATTATGCGCAAGAGCATCCAGAGTTGACGCAGGATTGGGAATTTTATCCGGCAGACCAATTGTGGTGGCCATTTGAATAATTTAAATTGAAATGTTATGAGAAACATATATTTTGCTTTGGGTTTGTTGATTGTATTGGCAGGCTCATGTATTGACAATGAGAGTGATTTGGGAACCAATAAAATTTCTCGAATCAAGTTTAAAATGCAGTTTGATGAAAATGGTTATAGGGCAGACCGGTGGACTGAATTTGCCTTGGATTGTCCTGAAATCATACAGGAAAATGAAGAAAAACCGCTGACTTATCGTTGGGATATTAATTATAAAACAGTGAGTACAGAAAAGGATTTGCGGTTTATTTGTGATGAATTGACGACTGCGGAGCAGGGGAGTTTTCCTTGCCGATTGACAGTTAGTAATGAAGACGGTTCTTCTTGGCTGGATTTTCGATTAACGGTAACTTCACCTTATCAGGAAGGTTTATTGATTATGAGTAAAGTAGAAGAGGGGAGTATGCTTTCTTTTAAGCGGGAAGATAAAAAAGGGCAGGAATTTCAATTAAATGCTTATAAATTGAATAATCCGGACTTTCCGTTAGGTAGTGAACCAAGAGATATTTTGCAATTGAATGAGTTTTTGTATATTGGTACGGAAAATCCAAACCAAATTGTGAAAGTGAATAGTCAGACGATGGAAGCAGTTGCTTTGCTTGATTATCCGGGTGAACATCTTGATTTTATGTCTGTTCCTCCTGCTTGGACGTATACAATTTATTGTTTTGATAATGGTAGGGAAATAGAGTTAGATGCTTCACAGGATGCTTTTATGAATGCTTATCAACAAGCAATAGATGACATTTATCCTGGTGCAGAATTAGCCAATAATGCAGTAGCTGTTGGGTGGTCAACTGTTGTTTATAATAATACAGATGGTATTTTATTTGATGTCACGTCATTTGAGGAATTTTTTCCAGAAGAATTTCTAGGGAAAAAGTTGATCGATATGAAATCTTGTAAAGATACAGAAGAATTATTAGTTGTAGTAGAATCTGTTGGGCAAGCACCTGATATCGTGTATTTGAATCCGGGAAATTCAGTTCATTATTCAACTGTTTCTACAGCCGGTACGGGCATTAGCAACCAAAGCGTATTTGTTGCAAGTCAGCAATATTCTCGTTTGTATTATTCTGTTGGTAATCAGATTTTTGTTTATGACTACAGTACTAACGGTAATTTCCCTACACAAGCATCTTATACCGTAGGACAATCTGGTGATGTAATCAAGGCAATGGTTTTGACGGAAGATGACAGCAAACTTTATGTGGCTTGGGAATCGGCTTCAGGGGATGAATTGAAAGGAAATGCTAAATGTTTTGTACTTATGGGTGATGGTGAAGAGTGGGAAGAACATGGTATTGCTGGTGATATAGTAAGGATGATTTATAAATTGTAATATGGCTATAGCCCGGAAATTTCCGGGCTATAGTATTATAAATACTTTATTATCTTATGCGTATATTGTTTTGTATTTTAATGTTAGGGATACTTTTTTCTTGTGGCAACCATTTTCAGCTTGATGGAAAATTGGATAATCTTGTGGGCAAAGTAGTCGTTTTGTCTGCTTTAGGACAAGAAGAGGTGCCATTATTGAGTGCATCTATTCAGAAGGATGGGAAATTTGTATTGAAAGGTAAAATAGCCAAGTCAGGCTTTTGTCGACTTAATATTCCGGGAAGTGATTGCAATGTCTTGTTTTATGCAGAAAATGCTTTTTATCAATTGGAAAAGCAGAAAGGACACTATGTCATTTCTTCGCTAGATACTATTACTATGCAACATCATTTTTTGAAGTATTTAGAAGAAAATGCGGTTTGGCAAGATGTCTACAACCACCTCTGCCTTGGCTATGACACGATTTCCGATATTCACCGCAAGGCTGACCGGAGTGCACAATTAGCACAGAAGTTTGAGGAGTGGAATGCTTTCCGTTTGCAGTCTATTCGTTCGTTCGCCGGGACAGAAATAGCGCAGTATATTATTTCCCAAGAGCTTTATTTTTATGAGAATGACTATAAATTTTTTACCAAAGCCATCCAAGCGTTGGGTGATACCGTGCCGGATAGCCCCATGAAAACTGCGATTTTTTCTGCTTATGAGAAATTGAAAGCCAGACAATTGACTGGAAAAGCACCGGATTTTACCCTCCTGGACAAGACAGGCAAATCGGTTTCCCTTTCCGATTTTCGGGGCAAATATGTGCTTTTGGACTTCTGGGCATCGTGGTGTGCCCCTTGTCGCGAGAAGAACCGTGCTTTGAACGAGAAGTACGCCCAATGGAAAGCCCGTGGTTTGGAAATTATTTCCATATCTTTGGACGACAACAAACAGGCTTGGCTGAAAGCCGTTGAAGAAGATAAAATCCAATGGATTCAGTTGGCAGACCTTGCCGGCTTCAAGGGCAGTCGCGTCGCTCGCGACTATAAAATTTCCCAAGTCCCCACAGTTTACCTCATTGACCCGCAAGGCGAAATCCTCTGCACAAACCCAACTGAAGAGGAACTTTTGAATCTTCCTTAAGTTAGGGTAGAGAATATAGTTTTCTTATTTCTTGGAAAAATATTTTGTTTTTCGAAATATCGCATATATATTTGCCCTAAACAAAGAAAGTAATGAGAATAATTGCATGCAGCAGAATTATTGACTATTACACAGCTCATCCTGATGCAAAAATAGCACTGGAGGATTGGTATCAAAAGGTACGCAAGTCAGAGTGGACTTGTTTTGCTGATATAAAACAAATGTTTCGGAGCGTAGATAGTGTAGGCAATCAGCATTATGTTTTTAATATCAAGGGAAACAATTACCGATTGATTGTAGTCATTAAATTTATGATTAAGACGGTACTTATACGTTTTATTGGAACGCATGCAGAATATGATTTAATAGATGCTAAAACGATATGATGATTATGGCAATGATTCAAAATGAAACGGCTTATCGGGCAGTGATGGAACGGATTGAAGAATTGCTGCCATTGGTGGGTGATGAGACTCCAGTGGATGATAAGAATCTGATAGAATTGGATTTGCTTTCCGGCTTGGTGTCGGATTACGAGGATGAGCATTATCCGATTGCAAAGCCTTCCTTAGTAGAGATGATGAAATTACGAATGTATGAGATGGGGTTAAATCAGACGCAACTATCAGAACTTTTAGGCATTAGCTCTTCAAGAGTGAGTGCCTACCTGAAAGGGCATTATGAGCCTACGCTTAAAATTGCCCGTGAAATCAGCCGGAAACTTCACATTGATGCTGATGTTGTCTTGGGGGTGTAAGAGATAACATTATGGTTTCTCTTGCTTTGTCGTATTGCCCGTCTTTCCGCTATGTTTATTTAACGTCGGCTGATGTTTCTACAGCATGCTCAATGATGTGGTTGAAGTAGCGGAAGCGATTTGCCGTTTCTACAATGACGTATCTTCTGATACCAGCAAGTCCACGCCGCCCCCTCTTGCCTAAAAAACAAAAAATCCGCATCCCCTTTTAGAGAATGCGGATTTTCTTATCCACAATGTTCTATCATTATTTCACCTCCTCAAAGTCCACGTCAGTCACTTCCTGGTCTTTGCCGTTCTGTTGTCCGGCATTCGGATTTGCCTGTTGGCTTTGTTGTGCGCCGCCTTGCTGCTGTTGGGCTTGGGCGTTGTACATCTCTTGGGAGGCAGCCTGGAATACGCTGTTCAACCGGTCGATGGCGCTGTTGATGCGGGCAACGTCCTGAGCCTTGTGTGCATCCTTCAGTTCTTGGAGTGCAGACTCAATCTGCCCTTTCTTGTCAGCCGGCAACTTGTCTCCGAATTCCTTCAACTGTTTCTCCGTCTGGAAAATCATGGAGTCAGCCTTGTTGATGGTATCCACGCGTTCCTTTTCTGCTTGGTCGGCGGCAGCGTTGGCAGCAGCTTCGTCCTTCATCCGTTTGATTTCAGCCTCTGACAAACCGGAGGATGCTTCGATGCGGATGGATTGCTCTTTGCCCGTAGCCTTATCCTTGGCGGATACGTTCAGGATACCGTTGGCGTCGATGTCGAATGTCACTTCAATCTGAGGTACGCCACGCGGGGCTGGCGGAATGCTGTCCAAATGGAACCGTCCGATGGTCTTATTGTCCCGTGCCATAGGACGCTCGCCCTGCAGGATGTGGATTTCCACTGAAGGCTGGTTATCGGCAGCCGTGGAGAATACCTCTGACTTCTTCGTCGGGATAGTCGTGTTGGCATCAATCAATTTCGTCATCACTCCGCCGAGGGTTTCAATACCCAGAGACAGCGGCGTCACATCCAGCAACAGCACGTCTTTCACTTCTCCCGTCAATACACCGCCTTGGATGGCAGCACCTACTGCAACGACTTCGTCCGGGTTCACGCCCTTTGAAGGCACTTTGCCGAAGAACTCCTGTACTTTTTGCTGTACAGCCGGGATACGGGTAGAACCGCCCACCAGAATCACCTCGTTGATGTCCGATGCCTTCAAACCTGCATCTGCCAAAGCCTTCCGGCAAGGCTCGATGGTTGCTTGAATCAAGTCGTCGCACAACTGCTCAAACTGTGCCCTCGTCAGCGTCCGTACCAAGTGTTTCGGAATACCGTTGACCGGGAAAATATACGGCAGGTTGATTTCCGTGGAGGTAGAACTTGAAAGCTCGATTTTAGCCTTCTCTGCAGCCTCTTTCAGACGTTGGTGAGCCATCGGGTCTTTCCGGATGTCCACGCCCTCGTCTTTCTGGAATTCATCTGCCAGCCAGTTGATAATCTTGTCATCAAAATCATCGCCGCCGAGGTGCGTATCGCCGTTCGTAGATTTCACTTCGAACACGCCGTCGCCCAATTCCAAGATGGAGATATCGAACGTACCGCCACCCAAGTCAAACACGGCAATCTTCTGGTCTTGCGCTTTCTTGTCCAAACCGTATGCCAAAGCGGCAGCCGTCGGCTCGTTGATGATACGCTTAACGGTCAAACCTGCGATTTCGCCTGCCTCTTTCGTAGCTTGGCGCTGGGAGTCATTGAAATAAGCCGGCACTGTGATAACAGCCTCCGTCACTTCCTGACCCAGATAATCCTCTGCCGTCTTCTTCATCTTCTGGAGCACCATGGCAGAAATCTCCTGCGGAGAATATTGCCGGTTGTCAATCACAACCCTCGGCGTATTGTTGTCGCCCCTTACCACTTGGTAAGGCACTCTCTGAATTTCATTTCCCACCTGGTCGTATGTTTCACCCATAAACCGCTTGATGGAATAAATGGTCTTGTGCGGATTCGTAATAGCCTGACGCTTAGCAGGGTCTCCCACTTTGCGTTCTCCATTTTCCACAAAAGCCACGATAGACGGAGTCGTCCGCCGCCCTTCGCTATTGGGTATCACTACCGGTTCGTTGCCTTCCATTACGGCAACACATGAGTTGGTAGTTCCTAAGTCAATTCCTATAATCTTTCCCATAATTGATATATTTTTATTTGTTATTACTCATTTTACCTATGTCTTCGCCTTGCGGCTCAAACACGCTTTACTTTTATCAAATGGCGTGCCAGCCGCGAAACGGCAGATTTTTCCGTAAAAATGGCGCATTCCCACCTTCGTTCCCCCTTCCGCCTGTCACATAAACTGCCAGAACGGCAGGATTATCTTTCCCCTGCGGCATAAAAATCCTTCGTCGCATGCCTCTTGGGGACATCCGCCTTCTTTTCCCTTTTCGGCTGCCGGTTGTGGTTTGCCCATCAAATCTTCCCCAATCTTTCCCAGAATGCCGCCGGATAACAGGCAACATTTATTTGAAAATGTAGTTTTATATCGTCTTCATATTATTTCCGTTTGTATCAATAGGTGCTCTGTACATGCTCCGAAGATGCTCCGAAGGTGCTCGCTGTATATTATTGATAGATTTGTATTTACATCATTGTTTGACTTTGATGTCATCAGGATGTATTTGCCTGTACTTCAAGGGAGGCATTCCATAAGCCTTTTGGAAAGATTTGACGAGGTGGCAGGAGTCTGTATATCCCATCTTATAGGCAATTTCTTTTACCGTCATTTGGCTGTTTAACAGCAGGTTCTCCACCATTTTTAATCTATTCCTTGAAATATATTGCTGCAAGGTTTCTTGAAAGTTGCGTTTGAAATAGCATCCTATATAGCTGGGCGAAAGATTGAATGTTTTGCCCAGGATTTCCGTGCTCAATAATTCCGGTTGGTGTATGTGCTGTTGGATATATTGCAGCATGTACATGGAAGTGTTTGTTTCTTTCGTCGTGAAATCCTTGACGCCTGCGTTGTGGGCAATGTTCCGTGCCACTATCACAAGGATGCTGTTAAGCCATTGTTGTTGCAGGTAATTAGAGCCTTCCTGTTTGCAATCTTCTTCGCTTTTTATGAAGTCGAAAAGGCTGGAAACCATGTTTTTATCCTGTTCGTTCAACAAGATTTCCGCCTGTCGGCTTGGAGAGCGGAATACTTCTGCAATGTATTTTCCGATGTAGTCCTCTACGTAGTGAATGACAAAACGAATAAAAATATATTCGCTATGTGTTTCTATTGTGAAACAATGGGTTGTTTCGGGAGGAATCAGAAATAATGAATTTTCATGATATGAGATGTCCTGCACTTTATATCCGGATTCCTTGGCATAGAATTGCCCGGTTCCCGTTTTTACATAAACCATTTCAAAGAATGAATGTTGGTGTTCAGCAATCGGGAATATTTCATGATTGCGAATCAATATTTCCACCGGTTGGTATAGGTTTTCTTTCCACATGATAGAATGATACAATATTGTATGGCAAATATACAATAAAGTACTGTTTTAACCACTTTATATTTGCAGAAATTTTTAAAAGAATAAAGCGTACAAAAATTGTATAGATGGTTATGAATTATGATTGGAAAGGTCATGCCTCCATGTTCGGGGCAAATGCCATGTGGGGATTCATGTCGCCGCTTTCTAAGATGGTTTTGGCAGGAGGTGCGGTAACTCCTTTGGTGATAACGGATTTGCGTATTGCCGGAGCGATGGTGTTATTCTGGATTGCCTCGTTGTTCCAAAAGCCTGAGCATGTGAATCATAAAGACTTGGTCAGTTTGTTTTTCGCTTCGCTCTTTGCCATTGTATTTAACCAGGGGTGTTTCATTTTCGGGGTTAGCCTGACTTCGCCGGGCGACGCTTCCATTATTACAACCAGCATGCCGCTTTGGGCTATGGTGCTGGCTGCGTTTATTTTGAAAGAACCTATCACCGGGAGAAAGGTGTTGGGCATTGCATTCGGAGCGGGAGGTGCATTGTTGCTTATCTTGGGAAGCGGGACAAACGCTGCCCCGTCGCTGGTAAATGCGAATACGGCAATATGGGGAGATTTGTTGGTCTTGTTTGCCCAATTGTGTTATGCCTTTTACATCGTGTTTTACAAGGATTTTGTGAATAAGTATTCATTTGTAACCATTATGAAATGGATGTTCACTTATTCTTTTATCTGCACGCTTCCTTTTTCAGCAAGTGATTTGATGAACGCCCGTTGGAGTGATTTGCAGCCGGCAGAAATCGGCGGGCTGCTGTTTATTGTGGCAGGAGCCACTTTTGTCAGTTATATGCTTGTTGTTATCGGGCAAAAGAGGCTTCGCCCTACTGTGGCGGGAATGTATAATTATATTCAGCCGCTTGTGGCTTGTGTCGTAGCGATATGTTTGGGGTTGGATTCTTTCAATGTTATAAAAGCGGTAGCCGTATTTCTTATTTTTGGCGGTGTTTATTTTGTTACTTCCAGCCGCAGCCGTGCAGATTTGGAGAAATGCAAGGGGCGCGCAATGAACGAATCTTTTCAATCGAAGTCTTGATTTCCATTTGTTTATATGCTAAAAGTCCCACAAATTTAGTGATTTGTGGGACTTTGTATCCGGTTTGTCCGGTTGTTTCCTGCGGAGAGAGAGGGATTCGAACCCCCGGAAGCTCTCACTTCAACGGTTTTCAAGACCGCCGCGATCGACCACTCTGCCATCTCTCCATTGCGGGTGCAAAGATACCTCTTTTTTGGGAACTGCAAAAGAAAACGGTAATTTTTTCGTTTATTTTTTTTGCAGGGAGGAGTCCCGGTAGCGGAGGAACCAGCCGGTGAATTGCCGGATGCCTTCGGATAGCGGGGTTTTGGGGGCATAGCCATAGTCGGCAAGGAGCTTGGAGGTGTCGGCGTAGGTGAGGAGGACATCTCCGGGCTGCATGCCGGTATATTCTTTGAGGGCTTCACGTCCGAGGTTTTGCTCCAGGAGGGTGATGAAGTCCATAAGGGGGACGGGAGAGCCGTGCCCGATGTTGTAGACTGAGGCGGGGATGCCGGGCTGGTCTTCACGGGCAAGGTCGGGACGGGCAATGATGGCGGCAATGCCTTCGGTGATGTCGTCGATGTAGGTAAAGTCGCGGGAGAGGTTGCCGTGGTTGAATATGCGGATGGGTTTGCCGCCGGTGATGGATTCCGCGAAGAGCATGGGCGCCATGTCGGGACGTCCCCAAGGACCGTAAACGGTGAAGAAACGCAGCCCGACGGTTTGTATGCCGTAGAGGTGGGAGTAGGTGTATGCCATGAGTTCGTTGCTCTTTTTGGTGGCAGCATAGAGGCTGACGGGATGGTCGACGGGAGCGTCTTCGCGGAAAGGCACTTCACGGGTGTTGCCGTAGACGGAGGAGGAAGAGGCATAGATGAGTCGCGGGCAGGAATGGCGGCGGCAGGCTTCGAGGAGGTTGAGGAAGCCGTCGATGTTGCTTGCGATATAGGCTTGTGGATTGACGAGGCTGTAGCGCACGCCTGCCTGGGCGGCAAGGTTGACCGCGAGGTCGAACTTGTGGGCAGCGAAGAGGTGTTCCATTCCCTCTTTGTCGCAAAGGTCGAGTTGGCAGAACCGGTAGTTGGGGAGGGTAGTGGAGCGGATTTCTTCGCCGTAAGTTCCCCGTTCGATGCCGCATTCGCGGAGGCGGGCTTCTTTGAGGCGGACGTCGTAATAGTCGTTGAGAGAGTCGATGCCGATGATGTCGTGCCCTTGTTCTGCCAGTCGGCGGGAGAGGTGGTATCCGATGAATCCGGCGTTTCCGGTGACGAGTATTTTCATGGTTGTCTTTTTTTTATGTCTGCTGTCCTGTTGCAAAAAATAAGTCACGGGAGCTGCTTCTCGTGACTTAAAACTAACCCTAAACAGAAACAAACTATGAAATTGATTCTGTCGCAAAGGTAGGTATTTTAAGTTTTATGTTGCAAGGAGTGATAAGTGAAATTGAGTTAATTAAATGAAATGAATTTATTGGTTTTTGTGTTCTTGGATGATGCCGGCTTCGAGGCGGACGGGACGGATGGTGTTAATCCACTCCGGACGGTAGGGGAGGCGGATTTTGATGTAGTTGTCGGTGAAGCCGTAAATGTTTTGCCGGTTTTTATTGTCTTCGAAGAGGACGGGGCGGGTCGTGCCTTCGAAAGTGTGGCAGAAGTCGCGGTGCTTTGTTTCGGATATGTGGAGCAGTTCGGCGACACGGCGATGTTTTTCTTCCTGGGGAACGGCAAGGGGGATGTCGAGGGCACGGGTGCCTTGGCGTTCAGAGTAGGGGAATACGTGGAGTTGGGAAACGGGGAGGGCGGCAATGAAGTCGCGGCTGTCCTTGAAATATTCGAGGGTTTCACCACGCATGCCGGCGATGATGTCCACGCCGATGAAAGCATCGGGGAGGAGCCGGCGGATGGTATGAACCTTTTCGGCAAAGAGGTCGCGGGTGTACCGCCGCCGCATGAGGCGGAGCACGTCGTCGCTGCCGGATTGGAGGGGGATGTGGAAGTGGGGCATGAAGTGGCTGGAAGAAGCGACGAAAGCAATGATGTCGTCCGTCAGAAGGTTGGGTTCTATCGAAGAGATTCGGTAACGGGCGATGTTGTCTAGCTTGTCCAGTTCGTGGAGAAGGGTGAGGAAGTCCTCGCCGGAATGCCTGCCGAAGTCACCGGTATTGACCCCCGTGAGGATGATTTCGCGGACGCCTTGCGCTGCGGCTTCCTGCACAGCTTGGAGAACTTGGGGGATCGTGGCGGAACGGCTGGCGCCTCGGGCGTATGGGATGGTGCAGTAGGAGCAGAAGTAGTCGCAGCCGTCCTGTATTTTGAGGAAACACCGGGTGCGGTCGCCAAAAGACAGGGCGGGGTCGAAACGGCGGAGTTGGAAAATGTTGCCGGGAGCAGCGGCAGGCTCCGGACTGTCCTCAAGGTGGCGGAGCCGGTGTTCAATGTCGAATTTGTCCTTGGCTCCGAGCACGAGGCAGACGCCGGGGAGGGCGCTGATTTCCTGTGCCCGTAATTGGGCATAGCATCCGACGACTACAATGCGGGCTTGGGGATTGTGGTGGGCAATTTTCCGCAGGAGTTGCCTTGCCTTTTTTTCTGCCACATCGGTCACGCTGCAGGTGTTGACGACGAAAATATCGGCGGGAGAATGCTCGTCGACGGTTTCGGCGCCTGCCTTTTCGAGGAGGTGGCGGATGGTGGAGGTCTCGGAGAAGTTGAGTTTGCATCCGAGGGTGATGTAGGCTATTTTTTTGCGGGCAATGTCCATTTTGTTTGTGTTTTACTGCTTGTGTGTTCGGCGGGCAAAGTTACGTAAAAAAATGGGATGGCGGCAAAAAGAGGCGGGCTTCTTTGGGATTGCCGGCGGATTGCCTTATCTTTGCAATGTGTCAAACGAGCGAATGGAATATGAAGTATTATATTATAGCGGGGGAGGCATCGGGTGATTTGCATGCCTCTAATCTGGTCAAGGAGTTGAAGAAAGCAGATGCCGGCGCGGAGGTGCGGGGCTGGGGGGGAGATTTGATGCGGGAAGCGGGAGTAGAATTGGTGCGCCATTACAAGGATACGGCAATCATGGGGTTCGTGGCAGTGCTGCGCAACCTGGGCAAGTTACGGGCGAACCTCCGTTTCTGCTGTGAGGATATCCGGGCATGGCAGCCGGATGTGGTGATTCTGGTGGATTATGCAGGCTTCAACTTGCGGATTGCCCGTTTCGCCAAGGGCATCGGGCTGAAAGTCTTCTATTACATTTCCCCGAAACTGTGGGCATGGAACACGGGGCGGGTGAAGCAAATCAAGCGGTACGTCGACCGGATGTACACGATATTCCCCTTTGAGACGGAGTTTTACCGGAAGTACGGTTATGAGGTATATTACGGAGGGAATCCGCTGGCGGACGCAATTGCCACATGCCCCTGCCAGGAGGAGACGTTTGGGGAGTTTGTGCATGCCAATGGATTGGAGGACAAGCCGATTATTGCCTTGTTGGCAGGCAGCCGCAAGCAGGAGTTGAAATATGTATTGCCCGTGATGTTGAAGATGACGGGGCATTTCCCGGATTTCCAGTTTGTGATAGCGGGCGCACCTTCGATGACGGATGCGGATTATGCGCCTTATCTGGAAGGCAGGGCGGTGCCTATATTATACGGTCAGACGTATCAGCTGGTGAGCCAGGCTTCGGCGGCGCTGGTGACTTCCGGAACGGCGACTTTGGAAACGGCATTGCTCGGGACGCCGCAGGTGGTATGCTACAATGGCGTGCTGCCCCGGTTGAGCGATTTCCTGTTCAAGACGGTGGTGAAGGTGAAATACATTTCGCTGGTCAACTTGATTTATGGGGGAGAGGCTGTGAAGGAACTGATGATGCAGCACCTGACGGAGGAACGCCTTCGGGCGGAATTGGCGCGCCTGCTTTATGACGAGGGGGCTCGGGCAAAAATGTTGCGTGACTATGACGAGGTCAGCCGCCGTTTAGGTGGTGCGGGGGCATCAGCCCGCTTTGCCCGAATGATGGTAGAGGCGTTGGGTCAGTCCTCGTAGACCAGTTTGACGTTGTCAATCCAGAATTTGGCATTGGGTGTGCCGATATAAGCTCCGCCGTGCCCTGACGAGAAGCGGAGCACAATGTGCGTGGGCATTGTGCCGGGAGCTGCCCAGCCTACTTCGCGGATAGGGGTCATTTCGCCCCGGCTGTTCTGGCAATATTGGGTCTGTTCTCCCTCGACCAATCCCATATAGGGTTCAAAAAAATCCTCTTGCGTGATGTCGCCGTAATGGATGGCGATGCGGTGCCCGTTCTGCCATTCGCTTACTTCTTTGTCGTAGCGTTCGTAGGCAGTGCCAACCCGTTGTGCAAAGACATTGCCGTCCTCGTCTTCCCAGCGGTACTGGAGGTAAAGGCAGGCTTCGGCATTGTTCTGGACGCCCATGGCTTTGGGTTTTCCCAAACCGGTGGCTTTGACCTGCTCGCCGCCGGGGGAGACTTTGTAGTCGAATTCGAGGGCAACGGGTTTGCGCTCGAAAGTGATGCGGTGGTTGAGCTTGCCTTGCGGGTTTTTCGTGTCGCGGACAGGTTCCATCAGTTCGCCGAGGAAGACAGTGCCCGTTGCCAATACGGTGAGATTGATGACGCCGAACACCTTGACTTCCTCCAAGCGGGTTTCCAGTCGGGTGCAGTAGCCGTCCCCCCGTTTTTCGGGAAACACGGTGACGCTACCTTTATATATACCGCTGACCTTTGCCATGACGCTGGAGGTAGCCCAGGGCGACAGGGTATTTTTGTAAGGCGTGTTGTCCCGGAGGGTGTCGCCCGTAGCGATTTCATACAGGTATTTGGTTTGCCCGCCGATGATGAACGACTCATCGACTGTGCGCACCATCCATTGGTCCATGTCGCCGAAAGGAATCAATTCCGCGTGTTCCTTTGTTTCTTGGGCGTACGAAGTTGCTGTGAACAACAGTCCTATGATAAACAGGTATGTCTTTTTGGTATTCATTTGATTCTTACAGTTAAGGTTTCGAAAAGGTCTGCAAAAAAAATGCCAATATTGCCGTTTGTCGATAAAAACGGGCAGTTCATCGAAAGTTTTCGGCGAACCATATAATAAAGTTGCGGGGATGGGGCAATGCCGGTAATTTTGGGACAAATTATTAAAGATGACGAACGATGAATGGAAAAAGACTTTGTATAATCGTATGGCTGATGTCCTTGTTGCCGTCCCTTCAGGCACAGGAGAAACCCTCGGAATGGGATTTGAAGGCATGCCTTGACTATGCCCGCCAGCAGAATATCCAAATCCGGAAGAGCCGGATTGCGTGGGAGGAAAGTGTGGAGAACACGAAAGAAGCCAAGGCGCAGCGTTTGCCTTCTCTTTCTTTTTCCACGGCGCACAATTATACCAACCGCCCGATGCTGGATGCGGGAGACAAGAATGCCTATACCGGCAGTTATGATTTGAGCGCTTCCATGACGCTTTACCAGGGTGGTGAGTTGAAAAAGAATTTGCAACAGATGAACATCCGCAACCGGGTGCAGGAGTTGAGCGTGGAAGAGTCAGAGAACAACATCGAACTGGCGATCACCCAAGCTTACATCCAGGTGCTCTATGCCGATGAGGCAGTCAAGGTGGCAGAAGCGACAGTGGAGGTCTCTAAGGCGCAGCGTGACCGGGGAGAAGAATTAAAAGAGGTAGGCTCCATCTCGAAAGCAGACATGGCGCAGTTGGAGTCGCAGTATGCTTCGGACAAATACCAATTGGTCGTTGCCCAAACAACGCTTGACAATGCCCGCTTGGACTTGAAACAATTGCTGGAACTGGGCATCAGCGACGAGATGGTGCTGGTGATTCCGGTGTTGGAGGACGAGGATGTCCTTGCCGTCTTGCCATCGAAAGAGAGCGTATATGCCGCTTCCTTGGAGGTCATGCCGGAGGTGGAGTATAACCGCTTGAACGTACAGCTTGCGGGCATCGAAAAAGAAAAGGCGCGGGCAGGTTATCTCCCGTCGTTGCGCTTGTCGGCAGGGGTTGGCACAAGCCATGCTTCCGGCAGTTCTTGGGGCTCGCAGATGAAGGACAATTGGAGCGAAAATATCGGTCTGACGCTGAGCGTGCCTATCTTTAGCAACCGTTCAGTGAAGACTTCCGTGAACTTGGCAAGCCTGAGTATCGAGGATGCGGAATTGGAGTACGAGAACGTGAAGAAAGATCTTTTGACATCCGTGGAGACGGTTTATCAGGATGCCGTGTCTTCGCAAAACCGCTTCCGTTCTGCACAAGAGAGCTTGAAGGCTGCCGAATTGTCTTTCGACCTGACGCAGCAGCAGTTCAATCTGGGCATGAAGAATACGGTCGAGATGCTGACGGAGAAAAACAACCTGGTGGCAGCCCAATTGGAGCTCCTGCAGGCAAAGTATATGGCAGTGCTGAATTGCCAGTTGTTGAACTTCTACGAAGGAAAAGAGATTGAATTATAAATGGTGTAATCAAATAAACGCAAGATATGGAACAGAGAAAATTCATCACGGTGGGCAGGCTGTTGCTGGGAGCAGGCATTTGCGCTTGTTGCTGCTTCGGCTGCTCCAAAGGAGAGAAAATCACTTGGCAGACAGAGAGGGTGGTTCGCAGCACAATGTCTGAAATGGTCTCTGCAACCGGAACAGTGGAGGCAGTGACTTCAGTGGATGTCGGTACGCAGGTATCCGGAATCATTGACAAGATTTATGTAGACTACAACAGCGTGGTCAAGAAAGGGCAGTTGATAGCCGAGATGGACAAAGTCACCCTGGAGGCGCAATTGGCTTCGCAAGAGGCGCAGCTGGCGAGTGCCAAGGCAGAATACGATTACCAGCAGAAAAATTACGCCCGCAACAAGGTGCTTTTTGAAAAAGAATTGATTAGCGACAGCGAATACGAGACTGCCACTTATGATTACGAGCGGGCAAAGAGTGCCTACGAACAAGCGGAAGCCAACATCGTAAGTGCCCGCCAGAATCTGGGGTATGCCGTGATTACCAGCCCCATTGACGGAGTGGTCATCAGCCGCGAAGTGGAGGAGGGGCAGACCGTGGCTGCCGGCTTCGAGACCCCGACGCTCTTCACCATTGCCAACGACTTGACGGAAATGGAAGTGATTGCAGATGTCGATGAGGCAGACATCGGTCAGGTGCAGGAAGGACAGCGGGTGACTTTCACCGTGGACGCTTACCGGGGAGAAATATTTGAAGGAATGGTTACCCAAGTGCGCCTGGAGGCGACTGTAGAGTCCAACGTCGTGACCTACGAGGTGGTCATCAGTGCCCCGAATCCGGAATTGAAATTGAAGCCAGGATTGACAGCGACGGTTTCCATTTACACTTTGGAGAAGCCCAATGTGCTCACGATAGCCCCCAAAGCCATGCGCTTTGTGCCGGACGAGGCATTGGCAGCGGCAAATGACATCATCCTCAAGCCCCTGCAGGTAGAGAATCCGGCTGTCCAGAAGACCGTGTGGATTCGCAACGGGCAGACGCTCGAAGAACGGGAAGTGAAGATTGGCACAACCACGACCCTGATGGCAGAAGTGGTGGGTGGCTTGACCGAGGGACAGGAAGTGGTTGTCGGCATGGAGTTGGCAGGTAAAGGAGCCATTGGCGCCCCCAATCCGGGCAATACCGAATCGAGTCCGTTCATGCCAAAGCCTCCCGGAAGCGAGAAAAACAATAAAAAGAAGTAATTGTTGCGCCATGAAAGCAATCATTGAATTGAAGGACATCAAACGGGATTTCGTGGTGGGCAGCGAGACAGTGCATGCCTTGCGGGGTGTATCGTTCACCATTGGTTCCGGCGAGTTTGTGACCATCATGGGCAAGAGCGGTTCGGGCAAATCCACGCTTCTGAATCTCTTGGGTTGCCTGGATACACCCACTTCCGGGGAATACCTGTTGGACGGTTGTTCCGTGCGGCAGATGGGCAAGAACGACCGGGCAGAACTGCGCAATCATAAAATCGGTTTTGTCTTCCAGTCTTACAATCTTTTGCCCAAGACCACTGCCATCGAGAATGTCGAGTTGCCCTTGCTCTACAATTCCTCTGTCTCGGCAAAGGAACGCGAGCGGCGCGCTATCGAGGCGCTGGATGCCGTGGGGCTGCATGACAGGCTTTACCACAAGTCCAACCAGATGTCCGGTGGTCAGCAGCAGCGAGTTGCCATAGCCCGTGCCCTGGTCAACGACCCGGTTTTGATTCTGGCGGATGAGGCAACGGGTAACTTGGACACGCGCACTTCCTTTGAGATTCTCACGCTTTTCCAGGAACTGCATGCCCGCGGGCGCACCATTGTCTTTGTGACGCACAACCCGGAGCTTTCGGCTTACAGCAGCCGCACGATTGTCCTGAAGGACGGGCATGTCGTGCAGGACACTGCGAATCCCCGGATGGCATCGGCGCGGGAAACTTTAGAGTCGTTGCCTCAGAACGAGGATGAATAATAGGATTTTGGAATAGAAAAAACTGCGATATATCATGAATTTTGCAAATTTGTTTAGGATTGCCTTTCGGGCGTTGGGAAACAATAAAATGCGTGGTTTCTTGACCATGTTGGGAATCATAATCGGTGTTGCTTCCGTCATCACGATGCTTGCCATCGGTCAAGGCTCCAAACGCAGCATCCGTGCGCAAATCGAGGAGATGGGTTCCAATATGATTATGATTCATCCCGGTGCCGACCGCCGGGGCGGTGTCCGTTTGGAAGCCTCGGAGATGGAGACGCTGAAAATGGACGACTTGGAGTCCATCATCAACGAGACGCGCTATGTGGCAGCTTGTTCCCCTTCGGTGAGCAGCAGCGGACAGGTGATTTACGGGGCAAACAATTACCCGACCTCGGTTTATGGCGTGAACGAGGATTATATGGAAATCCGGAAATACACGCTGAGCCAGGGGGAGATGTTCACGGAGGACGACATCCTCAATTCGGCAAAAGTCTGCGTCGTGGGGCAGACCATTGTGGACAACCTCTTCACGAACGGCGAAAATCCTGTCGGGCAAGTGATACGTTTCGGGAAAATACCTTTGCAAATCATAGGAGTTCTGACACCAAAAGGATATAATACGATGGGGATGGACCAGGACGACTTAGTCTTAGCACCATATACAACCATCCAAAAACGGTTCCTGGCCATCACCCATTTTCAAACCATATTCTGCTCCGCCATTACGGAGGAATACACCGAACAGGCGGAGGAAGAGATTGCCAGCCTCTTGCGCCGCAACCACAAGTTGGGCGCCATGGAGGAAGACGACTTCAACATCCGTTCCCAACAGGAGTTAAGCACCATGATGAACTCGACCTCCGAGATGATGACCGTGCTCCTGGCTTGTGTGGCAGGCATATCCCTCCTCGTCGGCGGCATCGGCATCATGAACATCATGTACGTCTCTGTAACCGAACGCACAAAGGAGATAGGCTTGCGCATGTCCATCGGGGCTAAGGGGCGCGACATCCTCGCACAGTTCCTGATTGAGGCAATCCTCATCAGTGTGACAGGCGGTTTGATTGGCGTGCTTCTGGGCATCGGCGCCTCGTGGATTGTCAATGCCGTAGCGCATTGGCCGGTGTTCGTGGAATGGTACTCTGTGATTCTTTCCTTTGCCGTCTGCACCGTGACCGGGATTTTCTTCGGTTGGTACCCGGCACAGAAAGCTTCAAATCTTGACCCCATTGAGGCGATACGTTACGAATAAATGATTACCTTTACATCCGCTTAGCGCAAGGCGTTCCCTTGCAATGGGCGGATGTACTTTTTTCAATTCAGGCAGCATGAAACCGAACAAGACATTGCAATACATCATTCAAGCCATCGGTTGGGGCATTGTATTCTGTTTCCCCCTGTTCTTCATGACCAAGGATGAGGAACAGGTCGGATTGCATTACCTCGGATACGTCTTTGTCCCGGTGGCTTTTATGGTGATTTTCTACGCCAACTACGTCTTTTTGATTGACCGCCTGCTTTTCCGGAAGCGCATGGTGTATTTTCTGGTAGCCAACCTTGCCCTGTTCCTGCTCTTGATTATGCTGTTGGACTGGTGGCGGGAATACTACCTCATCGAGATACTGGGCGACACGCCCCGCCGGGGCGACGGACCTCCCAAAGCCATGTTCCTCCTGCGCGACGGGGCAATCATGGCATTGACGGCTGCCTTGAGCGTGGCTATTAAGGTGACCAACAATTGGTACGTCACCGAGAACGAGCGCAAGGAGTTGGAGAAAGTCCGCACCGAGGCGGAGTTGCAGAACCTGAAGAGCCAATTGAACCCCCACTTCCTCTTCAACACGCTGAACAACATCTACTCCCTGATTGCCATTGACGCCGAGCGTGCCCAGTATGCCGTGCACGATTTGAGCCGCCTCCTGCGCCACGTGCTTTACGAAAACAAACAGCTCTTTGTCCCCCTGGAGGGCGAAGTGGCTTTTATGCGCAGCTACATTGAATTGATGAGCCTTCGCCTTCCGGGCAAAGTGGACTTGCAGGTAGACCTCCCCGAAGCCGGCAGCCAGGTGATGGTCGCCCCGCTTTTGTTCATTTCTCTGATTGAGAATGCCTTCAAGCATGGCGTCAGCCCCACGGAGCGTTCCTTCATCCACATCTCCTTGCAGGTAATCCCAGCTCCGGCGGAGGCGGTGGTGTGCCGCATTGAGAACAGCAATTACCCCAAGCACGACAACGACCGCAGCGGTTCGGGCATCGGCTTGTCCAACCTCCGCAAACGCCTGGACTTGCTCTATGCCGGTAAGTATGAGTTCCGCACCGGAGTCGAAGGCGACCGCTATGTCGCATATTTAAAAATCCTTTGCTAATTTGTGAGAGAACTATGAACTTGAATTGTTTGATAATAGATGACGAACCCCTGGCGGTGGAACTGCTCGAATCCTATGTGCGCCGCACGCCTTTCCTGGCATTGAAAGGGGCGTTTACGAGTGCTTTCGAAGCCTTGGGAGTGCTGGAGAAAGAGCCGGTAGACCTCGTTTTCTTGGACATCCAGATGCCCGAATTGAACGGCTTGGAGTTCTCCCGCCTGATTGGCGAGCGGGCAAAGGTGATTTTCACCACCGCTTTCGAGCAATACGCCGTGGAAGGCTTCAAGGTCGATGCCCTCGACTACTTGCTCAAGCCCATCAGCTATCCCGAATTTCTGAAAGCAGCCCACAAAGCCCTCCGCTGGAAGGAACTGAACGCCTCGCCCTCCGAGCGCGAGGCGGCGGATGCCCTTTTTGTCCGTTCCGGCAACCGCCTGGTCAAAGTGCAGCTGTCGAGCATCCTTTACATCGAAGGCATGCAGGACTATGTGAAAATCCACCTCGACAACTCCCCCCAACCCGTTGTCGCCTTGGTGACGATGAAAGATTTTGAGGGCATGCTTTCGTCCCCCTTCATCCGCATCCACCGCTCTTACATCATCAACCTGGACAAAGTGACGATGGTCGAGCGCAACCGCGTCTTTTTGGGCAGCGACTGGCTCTCCGTCTCCGATTCTTACAAAGAGCAATTCCTGCAGGAAATCAACCGCAAGACCTTGAAGTGAGCCTGCCCCCTCCTTTGCCCCTTCCTCCTGTGGCTTTTTGCAGGCATTTTTGCCTGTGGGGGTACACCCTATTGCTTAATTTCCTAACTTTACCTGCAAATTTGTACCTATGTCTGAGTTACCGACCTTAATCTCCGATTTGGCGATAATCCTCGTAGCGGCGGGGGTGATGACGCTTATATTCAAACGCTTGAAACAGCCCTTGGTCTTGGGCTACATCGTGGCAGGCATCCTTGCCGGTCCCCATTTTCCTTGGGCGCCGACGATTGTCGATTCCGGCAATATCAAGATTTGGGCGGACATCGGCGTCGTCTTCCTCCTTTTCGCCTTGGGCTTGGAGTTCAGTTTCAAGAAGCTGATGAAAGTCGGCGGTCCTGCCATCATCGCCTCCCTCACCATTATTTGCGGCATGGTCATGCTCGGTTACGCCGTGGGTGTGGCAATTGGTTGGAAACAGATGGACTGCATCTTCCTCGGCGGTATGCTTGCCATGTCCTCCACCTCCATCATCTACAAGGCGATTGACGACCTCGGCTTGCGCGCGCAACGCTTCACCGGCTTGGTTTTCGGCATCCTCGTCATCGAGGATTTGGTGGCGATTGTCCTCATGGTCATGCTTTCCACCATGGCGGTCAGCCAGAACTTCGAGGGCATGGAGATGGCTTACAGCATTGCCAAACTGGCGTTCTTCCTTCTCCTCTGGTTCATCATCGGCATCTACGTCATCCCGACTTTCTTCCGTCGCACCCGCTTCCTGATGGGCGACGAGACGATGCTCATCGTCTCCATCGGCTTATGCCTGGGGATGGTAGTCTTAGCCACTTACGCCGGCTTCTCTTCCGCCCTCGGCGCTTTTGTCATGGGTTCCATACTGGCGGAGACCATCGAGGCGGAAACCATCGGGCGTCTTGTCCAGCCCGTGAAAGACCTCTTTGCCGCCATCTTCTTCGTTTCCGTCGGCATGATGATAGACCCCGCCATGATTGCGCAATACATTGTTCCCATTCTCATCATCACGGCAACCGTCATCATCGGGCAGTCTTTCTTCGGCACCTGCGGCGTCCTCCTTGCCGGGCAGCCCCTGAAGACCGCCATCCAGTCCGGTTTTTGCCTGACGCAAATAGGCGAATTTGCCTTCATCATTGCCTCCTTGGGCACCTCCTTGGGGGTCACCAGCGATTTCCTTTACCCCATCGTCGTGGCAGTGTCGGTCATTACCACCTTCTGCACCCCTTACATGATACGGGCAGCGGCTCCTGCCACCCCTTTCATCGAGCGCCACCTGCCCCGCCGCTGGCTGCGCTTCCTCGACCATTACAGCGCCGGCACGAAGACGGTCAACCACGAGAGCAAATGGCGTTCCCTGCTCTCCGCCCTCACCCGCATCGTGTTGATTTATTCCGTCATCGTCATCGCCATCCTGATTCTCTCTTTCAAACTCCTGGTGCCCTTGGTCGAAGCCCATATTTCCGGCTTCTGGGGCGACTTGATATGCGCCGTGCTCATCCTGCTCCTCATATCTCCCTTCCTGCGTGCCATCGTCGCGAAGAAGAACCACTCCGAGCTTTTCCGCTCCCTCTGGGAGGACAGCTACTTCAGCCGTGCCTACCTCGTCTCCCTCATCGTCTTTCGCTTCGTGCTTGTCATCGCCTACATCATGTTTGTCCTCACCTCCCTTTTCGATGCCTCTGTCGGGCTCTTGTTGGGCGTCGCATGCTTTGCGGCGGGCGCGATGTTCTTCTCCCGCTACCTCAAAAAGCAGTCCATACAGATAGAGCGCAAGTTCCTCCGCAACTTCAACGTCCGTGAATCCTACGCCCGCAATGCCGGCGGGAAAGTGCCGCCCCGCTTTGCCGGGCACCTCCTCTCGCGCGACTTGCACATGTCCGATTTCACCCTCCCTGCCGAGTCCTCCTGGGCAGGCTGCACCCTTGTCGAGCTGGCGCTTGGCACGCACTTCGGCGTCATGGTGGTTGCCATCTTCCGTGGCAAGGCATGCATCAACATCCCCGGCGGCTCCGAACGCCTTTTCCCGCAAGACCGCATCCAGGTCATCGGTTCCGACAAGCAGCTGGAGCGTTTCGCTGCCCAATTGCGGGCTGCCACCTCCGTGCCTGTTGATTCCGATTTAACCCAGAGCGAAGTGTGCCTCAAGCAATTTGTCATCACCGACGATTCCCCGCTCAACGGCAAGACCCTCCGCGAGTCCGGCATCCGCGACCGCCACCATTGCGTCGTCGTCGGCGTCGAGCGCGGCGAAACATCCCTCCGCAATCCGGGCGCCGATACGGAATTTCAGGCGGGAGACCTTGTATGGGTAGTCGGTGAAGAGAAGCATGTCTATGAATTGCTGCACGCCTGACGGCGTTCCTCCCGCCGGATAAAGAAAAGTGCAATCAGCACTGCCATCACGTCCGCAAAGGGAATCGCCAGCCAGATGCCCGTCAACCCCCACCGCGCCGAGAACCACCCCAGTGCCGGAATCAGGAACACAAACTGCCGCGAGATATTCATCACGATGGCTTTCGGCGCTTGCCGTATCGACTGGAAATAGCTCGTCGCCACAATCTGGAACCCCACCACCGGCATCGCGAGGAACGTATAGCGCAGACCCTCCGCCGCCATCCCCGCCAGCCGTGCGTCCCACGTGAAGCATTTCGACAAGGCGGGTGCGAACACTTCCCCCACAATAAACCCCGTGCCTGCCACCACGCTCCCCAGCCTCAGGGCTTCGTTCAGCGTCTCCCGTGCCTGCCGCCGCTTCCCGTGCCCGTAATAATAACCCACAATCGGCTGCATCCCCTGGCAAATCCCCATCAGCAGCATCGAAACCAGGATGCTGTAACAACTGATGATGCCGTATGCCCCGATGGCATAATCCCCGCCGTGGTTCACCAAATAGCGGTTCATGATGATATTCACCATCCCCGTCGTGATATTCATGATAAACGGAGCCATTCCGATGCCGATGACCGACAGCAGCGTCAGCACATGGGGCTTGAAGCTCGCTCCCCGCAGCCGCAGCGGATTCTGCCATCCCAGGAAATGCCTTGCAATCAGTGCGGAACTGACCCCCATCGACAGCACCGTCGCGATGGCGGCCCCCCGGATGCCCATCCCGAAGCCGAAAATAAACACCGGGTCGAGCACCATGTTAGCCACGACCCCCGCCACCGTGATGCCCATCGACCGCCGTGCAAACCCCGATGCCCGTATCGCATGGCAAAACGTGAAGTTCAGATTCCCCACAAGGCTCCCCGGAATCAGCACTTGCAGATACTGCCGCGCGTATGGCACCGTAGCCTCGCTCGCCCCGAACGCCAGCAAAATCTCGTCCAGCCATGCCAGCGACACCGCCACCAGCACTGCGCTCAACGCCGCGTTCAACGCCAGCGCATTCCCCAGCACCTTGGCGGCAAACCGCCTGTCCCCCGCCCCCATGGCAGTCATGATGCGCGCCGCCGCCCCCGCTCCCGTCAGCGTCCCCACCGTCCCCAGCAGCGCAACGCACGGCAGCGTCAGCGCCAGCCCGCAAATTGCCAGCGGACCCGCCCCCTGCCCGATAAAAATCCGGTCGACCATATTATACAACGCCAGCACAATCATGTTCGCCATCGCCGGGTAAACATAATCCCTGAACAACTGCCGCGCGTCCTTCTGCCCGTCCACCTGTTGCGGATAAAAAACCATCGCTCCTCCTCCCGTTAATCGTTAATCCTTCATCGTCAACCGGAAATACTTCGATGGCGAATATGCCGTCCCGTCCTCCCGGGCGAAAAACAGGAACACATGCGCCGTGCCCTTTCCCGTCCGCACCCTCACTTCCCCGCTGCACTCCTCCCGCCTGCCGCTGCACTCCTCCGCCCAAGAAAACGAATCCTGGTTCCCCGCGTAAATCACCCCTGCCTTCAGCACGTCGCTCCCCCTGCACGACTCCCACTCCTCGTCCGCCTCCCACCTCACAGCCATCCGCCCTTCTCCCAGCGCCTCCACTTCCAGCCCCGGCGGCAACTGCAGGCTCCCGTCCGCAAAATGGAACAAATCCGGCTTTGCCAGGTGCCCCTCCCGGTCGAAACACGCATAATTCTCCGAGTGGAACAGATTGTGCGCCATCCGCCCCTGCTCCTTTCCCGCCACCCGCCAAATCTCCTCTGAAATCGCCTCCCGGTAATACTTATACGCCATCTGCACGCCCAAAAACCTGCGCGACAATGCCTTCTGCCGGTCAGTCCGTTCCTTCGGCTTCGTCCCCGCCGCCCTCAGCCGCCTCACGCACGTCTTCCCGTTCCTCACATAAAACACCAGATTCCCCAGCTTTCCCCTGAACCCCGTTCCCAAAATAGTTTCTACTTTCATATCTCTTCCTTCTTATAATCGTTCATCCTTAATCGTTCATCGTTAATCGTTCATCGTTAATCTCTCATCCCTATTTCCTCTATATTTCGCCACCATATCACCATCATTTCCTCCCCATTTCCGAATCACAAATATATTATTTTTCGTTTTTCCATACAACGATTCTCCATATAAAATAATAGGAAAATAGGAAGAAAATAGGAGGTGAATAGGAAGGGAACCTTTGAAATGATGGCGAAATGGTGGTGATATGGTGGCGAAATATAGGCGAAATGGGGGTAGCATGGGAATGAAAGTTTCGATTCACGATAGGGATTTTCGGCGGATGGGCGGGGTGTTAGAGGGCGGAGTGGTAGGCGGTGAGGAGGGAGGTGTACAGGTCGCGGTGGGTCATGCCACGGTAGGAGGGGTGGTAGCTGTTGATGAGGGTTTGGCGGGTGGAGGGGGAACGGTATATCCAGTCGTTGATGCGGCGGAGGTCGGGGAGGAGGGTTTCGCGGACGAAGTCTTTGATGAGGTCGCTGCCGCCGCAGCAGAGGATGATGTGGGCGTCGTAGGCGTTGATTTGCCGGGCGAGGAGGTCGCGGTAGCGGGTGAGGAAGGCGCGGAGCGTGGGGTTGGGGAGGGAGGCGCCGCCGGGCTGTTTTTTGCAATTGACGCGGGCGATGGGGGCGTGGTCGTAGAAGGGTTGGTAGAGGTCTTGGCGGTTGATGGCGTCGAAGGCGGGGAAGGGGATGCCGGGCGAGGTGTGGAGGATGCCGTAGACCCAACGCATGAGGTTTTTGTAGAAGGGGGCGGTGATGAGGATGTGGTCGGCGCCGGAGTGGTTCTGCCGCCCGGTTTCGGCACGGATGTCCCAGGCTTCGGTGTCGTTGAGGTCTTTGGTGAGGATGAGGATGCGTTGGGGGGCGTGTTGCCAGCCGGCGGCTTCGTTGCCGGGGAGGCGGATCCAATAGCCGCTGTCGTAGGCGAATGCGCCGCGGTAGAGCAAGCCGTCGTAGGCGATTTCGCCGCCGTCGCCGCAGCGGAGGGAGCGGCGCTGCCATTCGTCGAAGAGGCGGTTTTCGAAGGCGTGGATGTCCGGGGGCGTTTTCATGGGGGGGGGGTGGGGGGGGTGTTGCGGTAGTACGACAGCATTTCTTGCAGTTCGTCTGCGATTTCTTGGCGGAAGGAGGCGGGGGCGAGGACTTCGAGGTCGCAGCCGCGGGAGAGGAGTTCTTGTTTGAAATCGAAGGTGGGTTTCAGGTGGTATTCGAAGATGGAGTAGTCGTCTGTGGTCTCGATTTCCCGTTGGGAATGGTGGAGGGGGAGGGCGCGGACGTATTGGCAGTGCATGCCGAAGACTTTGATGCGGACGGGTTGCGCCTCTTCGGCGGTGATGATGCCGAAGCTGTCGGCAAAGTAGGCGGAGGGGTTGAAGTCTTTGGGGTAGGTGAAGGGGGTGTCGGTGGTGGTGAGGCGGTGGATGCGGTCGAGGGAGAAGGTGCGGAGGGCGTCCCGTTCTTTGCAGAAGCCGATGACGTACCAGCGTTGCCTGAATACTTTGACGCAGTAGGGCTGGACGGTGTAGATGCCGGGGGTGTCGTACCAGTAGCTTTGGTGCAGGAGTTCGATTTCGAGGCTGTCGCGCATGGCTTCGATGATGGGTGTGAGGAATTGGCGCCCGGAGGGGATTTCTTCGAAGAGGATGCGGCGTTTGAGGTGGTGGCTTTCGTTGATGAGGTTGTTGACGGCGAAGGTGTTGAGGAGCCAGTTGCGGATGCCTCCTTTTTCCATGTCTTCGGCGTTTTCGATGTAGTAGTAATAGCCGCCCCGGCGGTTGCATTCGATGTTGATGTCGAAGATTTGTTCGATGGCAGCCCGCCAGTTGTGGAAATTCCTGAGGGGCATGTCTTTGCCGTCGCTCAATTGGGAGCGGAGCCAGCGTTCGTTGATTTCTTCGAATGTGATTTTCCCTGCGCGGTAGATGGTGTCTACGAGCCAGATGTATTTGTCAAATAGGTCTTTTGTCATGGCGAGATTTTTTAGTTGCTTACAAAGTTAATAAAATTCCCCTTACCCACCCTCGTATTTCTGATGAAATACTACTTACCGGCATACCAGCCCTTGTTTTTATTGTGTTGTTTCTGTTGGTTGCTGTTGTTTGAGTTTTTCGGTTGCAAAAGTATAGGCGGGATGTGCCAGATGGAAGCACAGGAAAAAAGTTTTTGCAAGAAAGATGGGTTGTGCGTCGTTGTGGCATAGCTTCCGTTTTTCTTTGCTGTGAAATTAGGACGTTAAGATTATGGAAAGCATAAAGGAACACATAGCATTGTTATTGGATAAGATAGGCGTAGGGATATGGGAAAAGGATTCTGTTTTGTCGCTTGCGCTGTTGTCTTGCGTTGCGGGTGAAAGTATTTTCCTGCTGGGTCCTCCGGGCACGGCGAAGAGTTTGATTGCAAGGCGGCTGAAGGAGGCTTTTGAAGAGAGGAAGTCTTTTGAGTATCTGATGTCGCGTTTCAGCACACCGGATGAGATTTTTGGACCGGTGTCCATATCGAAGTTGAAGAACGAGGATGTGTATGAGCGTTGCACGGAGGGGTTTCTGCCTGCTGCCACGATTGTGTTTCTGGACGAAATCTGGAAAGCGGGTCCGGCGATACAGAACGCTTTGCTGACTGCGATTAATGAGAAGATTTACCAGAACGGGAACCAGACGATGGCTTTGCCCATGAAGGGCTTGATTGCCGCTTCGAATGAGTTGCCGGCGGAGGATGAGGGGCTGGAGGCTTTGTGGGACAGGTTCCTTGTGCGGGTGGTTTCCAATTGCATTTCCAATGAGAAGACCTTTTATAGGATGTTGCGGCAGAAGCCTGTCAAGGTGGAGGTGCCTTTGTCGCTTTGCATTACGGACGGGCTTTATGCCCGGTGGCAGGAGCAAATGGAAGAGGTCAAGGTGGAGGATGACATATTGTCCTGCATTACGCATGTGCGGGGAAAGTTGCAACAGGCTGCCAAGGAGGAGAATGTGCATCCGTTTGATTATTATGTGTCTGACCGGCGGTGGAAGAAGATTGTCCATTTGTTGCAGGCTTCTGCTTTCCTGAATGACCGCGGGAGCGTGGATTATTCGGATTTGTTTTTGCTTTACCACACGTTGTGGAACCGGACGGAGACGATACCTGCGATTTTGTCGATGGTGACGGAAGCCTTGTTTTTCGATGTTGAAAAGGAGATAGGGAAGATAGAGAAGGAGGTGGAGAAGAATATGAATGCCTTGCCTGCGTCTCCCGTCCAAGGCGACGACCAGGGCTTTAAGGTGTATAATTATTTTTATATCCGGCTGCTTAATTTTCCTCAAGGGGTCTGTTATTTCTATATGTATGATTATAAGTATTTGCCCCGGGACAAGGATACGAACGCAGTGTTTTATTGGGATGACAAGCAGCATGCTTTTTTTATCCGCTGTTTTGACGCTTCCAAGCCGTTTTCAACGTCTCAGATTGGTTATCAGGTGCGGCAGGTGAAGTTGCGCGCTTTTCCGGGAGGGTTGTCGGTGGACGGGCAGCCCTACGCCATAGAGCAGGATGTGCGCAGGAAGCCTGCGGTACAGGGGAATTTTTCCGGTGCTGATGGTCAAGCGGAGCGGGGTTTTGAACTTGATTTGGTCAGAAAGAGTTTGCTTTTCCGAATGGAGGGGCTGAAGGATTCGGGGAATCTTTTTGTCTCGCCGGACGATTTGAAGTTGGCGAAAAAGCATTGTGCCAAATTGGAGAAGCGATTGAATGACTTGGAGATAAAATTGATTAACAGCCAAACGAACCATTATGGTGGACAATCTTGACGGGCAATTGGAAAAGTATGCCGACGCATTTGATTTTTATATCGAACAGGGGGCTTTGCCAGAGTCCTGCGAAGGCGATGTATTGGGGGATTATTTGAAGAAGGTGTTGGACGAGCCGGGAAACCAGCATTTGTGCCGGAACGATCCTGCCTGGAGGGAGGTGTTTAAAAATTCGGTGTTGGAGTTTTTCGGGCATTTGTTGCCTTTGTTTCATGCCATTGACCGGCAGGAACAAGAGGAGCAGCGATATGCCGATGCTTTTTTCCATGCCCCGATAGACAAGAAGCGAAAGATGTGGCATGGCGTGATGGGACATATTTCGCAAACTTATCCGCCCAATCAGGTCAATATGAAGGGGTATCTTTATTTGTTCCAACAGACGGACAAAGACAAGGAGGATGTTTTTCAGGCATTGGAGCAGGATTGGCGCAAGGCTGCCAGGGAACGTGCCGGGCAGTTGAAGAGAAAGGAGCTTGAGAAGCGGCAGCGAAAGTTTGAAACATGGGCGACGGAGGCGGGAAGGCAGGATTATGAGATCGTAAGCGAAACGGCTTCTGTGCTTTACAAGTATCCGGCATTGCAGGAGATTCTTCATTTGATGGGTAGGGAAAAGGAGGAAAATAAGGAGGAGCAGGATGAGACGATAAAAAAATATATTCCTTTGCTTCTTTCCCATCATTCTTCGAGTGAGGAGATTAATGGCGTACGGAACGGGGATGACCTGAGTTTGGTTTTGCCTGCTGAGATAGCGCTTTTGGCTGAAAAGGATACGGAATGGTTGTTTTACCGGAAGTATGTGTCCAAGCAGCTCCAGTTGTTTTCAAACCGTCCGCCTGTACAGAAAAGGGAGAAAACAGAGGTGCAGCGTCGGCAGCGTCCCCGTTTGGTGGAGGGTCCGATTATTGTCTGTGTGGATACGAGCGCTTCGATGCACGGGAAACCGGAAAAAGTTGCGAAGTCGCTTTTGATACAGTTGCTTCAAGTTGCAAAGCGGAAAAAGCGGAAGTGTTTCCTGATTACGTATGCGGTGCATTCCAAGACGTTGGAGTTGTCGGCTCCCTGCCGCTGGCGGGAGGTCAAGGAGTTTTTGATGAAGAGATTTACGGGAGGGACAGACGGGGAGATGATGTTCGGGGATGTGTTGAAGACATTGGGCACGGAAACTTATTCCATGGCAGATGTTTTGGTTATCAGTGATTTTTATTTTCCGGAACCTTGTCCTGATACGGCAAAGAAAATCAAGGCGGAGCAAGGGAAAGGTACCCGCTTTTATGGGTTGCGGGTGTTCAATACTTCCAAGAATTACGATAAATGGTTTGACAGGATATGGCAACTGCGATAGAGAAATTGCCGTTCATTATTAACCCGTCCTTGAGGTTACGCTCGCATTCTTTCCAAGTGTGTTGGCATGTTGTGGATGCAGAGGCGTTGCGGGCGGAGAGCCATTTTGCTTATCCGGGGCGGAAGGTTTATTTGCGGAAAAATGTATGCGAGGTTATGGTTCAATATTTTGACGGGAGGTTTGATATTATTTATGGGGAGCAGACGGATTGGAATGCTATCGGTTTGCAGCGTTGGTTGCGGAAGGAGATCCGCGATGCCGTTGTGGCGCGTGCCAATGAAATTTTGCCTGCACGCTTGCATTATTGGGAGAGGCAGAAAGGTGTCCGTGCCGCCAAGGTGATGGTTAATTCCCGTTTGAGGCGCAGCACTATGGGCAATTGTTCGGTGTTGAAAGAAATCAATCTGGCACCCATGATTGTCCTTTTCCCATTGCCTTTTATGGATGAGGTGATTCTTCATGAGTTGGCGCATCTGAAACACATGCACCACTGCAAAAGTTTTTGGGCTCATTTGTCGCAATTGTTGGGGAGGGATGCCCGTGAGTTGGAAAAGGAAAGCGATTTGTTTTTTTCAAAGTATGCGGATTTGTTTTTCTTTCTCATGAAAAAGTAGTCACGCGAGGGGGGAGGGGCAGAAGGCTTTGCGTTGGCAACGGGGGCATTCGGCGCCCCGCCATATTTTGTCGAATTCTTCGATGGCGGCGTTGAGGATGGCGGGGTCGTCTGTGAGGATGCCTGCCTCGAAGTTGCGGCGGAAGGGGGATTTCATGCCCATGCCTGCGCCGGTGAGGTTGGCGCTTCCGATGTAGGCAATCCGGGAGTCGATGAGGATGATTTTGAAATGTACGCGGGGGCATAAGACTTGTTCCAAGTGACGTTTCAGCAACGGTTGTCGGTTGAGGTCTTCTTGGAAGGGTTGCCCGGGGCGTTTGGCGTAGATGAGGCGGATTTCTACTTTCCGGCGGATTAGTTCGGAGAGGACGGTCAGGAAGGGAACGGCGGCGGTTCCCTTTTTGACGTGTAGGTCTTTGATGTCGGCGGTGCCAATCCACAGGGAGCGTTTGGCTTGCGTGGCAAGGTTTAGGACTATGTCGTAATGTGCGGTGTCGGAGATAAAGTCGAGCATGGGATGGGTATTTTCTGTTATGGTGCAAAGGTATGGCAATTTCGTCGGAAATGCAATTACGCTTTGGCATATTGATAACGCATTATGGAATTTGTTCAAGGTGTGCTTGGGTTTGGCACAAAGTGGGAAGAACTTTGCGTCCAAAACAGATATAATTGTACTAAAAATGAATAGAGACATAATGTATTCGGACGGGTATTTGTGCCGTGATGAGGATTTGGAACAGTTGCCGGTAGGAATATTGGAGGATATGATGATCTGCATTTACAATGATAGTTATTTGGATTTCATGTCCAAAGAGGCTTTGCTCTACCGTTATTTGGAGGCGCGGAAGCGAAAATTGGATGAGGCGTTCCCACATACGGAGGAGAATGTGCGGCGGTTGCGGGAGATGAATGAATTGGTTGAACGGCAGAGCATAGAGGCCATACGGGCGGCTTACCAGATTTACCAAGAGGAATTGGAAGCAAAGGCTGCCCATCCGGAAGGGTATATTGATGTGGAAATCATGCCACAATTGAAAATCCCGTCTGGATTTTACTCTTATGGCCAAAGTGTTCCTTTTACGGAGGAGAAAGACGTGCAGGTGTGGAGGGTGCTGTGTTCGCGGTATAACAGTGGGGACTGGGTTAATGTATCGAAGGTGGTTTTTCATACTTCTCGTTCGGATGAATCTTGCGAGGCTGCCATTCGGAAGTGGGTGTATGGTTGCCGTGGCGATGAGAAAACCGAGGGGTGGGGCGACGTGATGCGCATTGACAAGGAGAAGGTGAGGGACATTTGTTTTGAATCGTTGTTCTACAATGCTAAGGATTTGTGTGGTTTGGCCATGACGGATTTGTTGAAAATAAAGAAGTTTGATCTTGTAATTGAATGGACGTATGAAATATTGTAAAGGATTTCCATGCAAGATGGAAGTGGACGGATGGAATGTCACGTTGCACGATTTAGAGCACACGATGCTGTCGCTTTATTGGGATTTTACGTTGAGCAAACAGGACAAACAGGATTTGATGGACGAGTATAAGGAAGAGCGGATGCGCTATTTGGACAGTAGGTTTCAATTTACAGATGAGAACCGCCGGCGGTTGGAGGAAGTGGAGCAGCTTTGGAAGAAGGCTTTACAGTGTATGGATACCGTATGCAAGCGTATGGCGGAACGGGAATTGGAGAAGAGAAATCAAGGAGGGTTGGCAGCCCAAGTGTTAATATTGCACTTGGAAATCTGTAATTTGGAAGATACGGAGGTGGTTTGTTATTTGAGAGAGGAACGGGATCTGTGGAAGGTGTTGTGTGAAGAGGACAGGGATTTTGAACATTCTTGGGGGATTTTACGTGACTGCGTGTTGCTGAATCAGCATGGGCAAGATGAAACGGATGAGGGATACACTGTCCAAAGAACCACTAAAGCAGATTCTTATGGAGGGTGGGAGACAGACGGTGAAGAGAATGGAGTTGGCAAGGATTTTTGCTCCATGAAAAAGGCTTATTATCTTGCTTGGGAAGATGTGATGAAGATTTCCCAGTTTTATTTGACAGTGAAATTGATTTACTGATGAATTGAAAAGTATGACATTTGGATATTTGCTTTCGACGTATCATTTTGATGAAATTGTTGAGGAATTTAGGGCATTATGGCGGATTAATGCGCCTAAGCAAGCTGAGCATCTTGATTTAGGCGGGTGGAGGAAGATTTATCAATCACTTCAGGCATTGGATGCAAAGCCTTCGCCGTATTATATCCGTTTGGGATGCCGATGGGAAGGTTGCAGCCCATTGATAGACATGAATTGCGCTGTACGTGAGGAAGGAAGCGACAGCCTTTCTTCAGTGGCAAGCCATCCGTTTTGGGCGGAGGTTTTGGGAATGGAAATTGTGGTGGATGGCGATGTGCAAATAACGCCTCAAGAATTGACTGCCGGATT
Organism: uncultured Odoribacter sp.; assembly: GCA_944321145.1. GTDB lineage: Bacteria > Bacteroidota > Bacteroidia > Bacteroidales > Marinifilaceae > Odoribacter. The sequence continues at coordinate 42,504 of CALUKF010000012.1, forward strand.
GTTCTGGGAGATTACTTATTATGGAGGGACGGAAGGATTGTCAAGAATGAATCAAGAACGCATCTTTTCAATGCGCAATAGCTGAAAGTTAGGAACGGAGGAGACCGAGACGGCACTCGCCGAAAGGGGAGTGCCAAGGCAAAGTCAAAGACAAAGGTGAAGGCAAGGACGAAGGCCGGCTGGGGTAATCCAAGCCGTCTTTTGGTTTTTTATAAGATCCTTGCAACCTAATAGTCATAATTTTGGTCATCTCCGTTCCATTAAAGCCGGGATTAGCGTCCATTGAGATGCAAGTTCCCGGCACCTTTGTTATTTTTCTAAATCATTCAATTTGTCGCAAATGGTTTGCAAGGCTTCCGGCACTACGATTTTGAGGTTTGCGATGCGTTCTCGTTCTTGCGATTGCCATTGCTTGTATTGCGCAAACAAGGTTTGTCTTTTTTGTGTGTAATCTTCTAAGTCTTGACGGTATTGTTGATTGCGTTCCAATACTTTCTTTTCGGCTTCTTTTTTGATGGCGAATTTGATTTTGTTCAATTCCCGCTCATTTTCCCGGTGCCATTTTTGGAGGTCGAAGAATGTGTCTTCCACTTTTTGGGGGTCAATGGAAGGGGTGTGGGAATAAATCAATGTGTCCTTCCCGTTGCCGGAAGTGTCGTATGGCTTCATGATTTTGCATTGAAGCTCCTCGCGGGCATTAGCGAATTGTCCGCCGGGGTGGATGTATTTTCCGATAGTGGCAGCCGTTGCTTCCCAATAGAAATATTGATTGCGTTCTTTGATGGTCAATTGGGCAATGATTTCGTTGGAGTCAATTTCTTTGGGGTATTGGGGCGTGGCAGGAGCTTCGATGTTGTTGTCCTTGCACCATTCCTCAAAGGAGCGGTTGTTTACCTGTTTGGTTTCGTATTCTTTGGCTTTGATGGCTTCGCGCATCCAAGCGCAGAATGCGTTCATGATGGCTATTTCTTCCAATAGCGGACGTACTTGTGCCAGCATAGATTCATCGTAACCGATATTGATTGTTTTGCCTGAGTCTGCGGTGGAGCCAACAATGTCCACTTTTGTCGTGACAAAATTCAAGTTTTTCAATTTTGCCTCGTTGCCAGCAATCAGTTCTTGGGCAAGGTCTGCCAAGTGGGCCGCGGACGTAGATGTTAGTCCGTGATTGCTGAAGAAGATTTCATTTATTCTTTCCATTGTCAATTGTTTTTCAGGTTAATCAAAAATGATAGTACAAAGATAATAATCGGATGTGCCAAATCAAGGCACATGAATGTTTTTTCTTCCACATTTATTTTTTTCTTGTAGTGCTTTGGCGTTTGCTTTGTGCCATAATTTGCTAATTCGCATTTAATCGTAGCGGGTTGGCGATGTCTTGTTCGATGAGGAATTGATTGCCGGAGTTGTGTTCGTTATAAGAGTCGTATTCAATGGCGTAGAGCGTGTGCCATTGACAGAAGTAGCGGTCATTGGCGTATTTTTCTGAGAAGTAGACGGCATACATTGTTTCGCTGACGATGGGGCATTGGACGATGATGATTTGAGAGGACAGGGCGATTTGCAGGCGATAGCTGGCGACTAACCTTGAGGGAGAGGATTCTGCGCCGAATGGCTGTTCTGATAAAATCAATCCGCCATGGCTTATGATTTCATCTTGCAAAGTTTTGTTTTCCGTACTGTCCAAACCGGAGGCAACAACGGCGATGGTTTTTCCTTTGGCATCCAGGCAGCCCCGATGGGCGGCAGTGTCGCAGCCTAATGACAAGCCGCTGACGATGACATGACCTTCAGTTGTGAATTTTCGGGCTAACTGATAGGCTGCATTTTGTCCTTCTTGGTCAGCGCGGTGGTCTCCGACAATTGCCACTTTGTTTTTCTGATAAAGCAGTTCTTTGTTGCCTCGTAGATAAATAAACGGGGGATGATTTCCGTCTAAATGGTCAATAAGGCATTCCGGGTAGTCTTTTGCGAAGCAAGAAATCGTGGTGATGCTTTCAATGTCAGGCATAGATTGGTTTATTAGGTTATCTTTCATGGTTAATTGGTTATATTGTTTAAAAGCAGGGTCACGGATATTTCTTTTCGGTCGTTGTCGTGCAGGATGGTTCCGAATTTTATGTCGGAGTAGCCTAAACGGGAACGGACAAGCTGGCGAAAATGTTCGGTCTCTTCTTCTTCCAGCGGGTAGCGGGAGGAAACGTGGATGGCGACAACGGCTTGGTTATATTGGCTTAAATCGAGTTCTTGATATCGGGTCATGGATTCGATGATGTAGGGAAGCCGGTCTGCGAGGCACGTTGTGACAGAGGCGTAGTCGTATCTGTGCCCGCAATTGACGCGGAAAAGGAATTCAAGGTCTTTGGACGTAAAGCTGCTGCCTTTGCCGGTGAGTCCGGCGATGATCTTTTCTCTTGCAATCATGCTTTCGAGGAATTTGATTCTTTTCTCCTGGCGGTATTTGCGTTTCCGTTTTGAACGGTTCATGCGGTTGCTGGTGATTTTGTCGAAGTGTGCATCATCGTGGGGCGTGTATAATTCGCCGTTGGGACCTTTGCTGCGGAGCCTGCGCGGGGTTTCGTGCTTCCAGATGCTTTCCTCCAATTTGTGCAGGGCGATTTCGTATTTGGTCGCCGGCTTTTTGTGGTTCACCATGTTGTCAAAGGTTTCGTGGATTTGTTCGGGGGAAAAGCCGTAGAAAGTGATTTCCCACAGGCAGAGCATGGCGATTTTTTCAATGGGGATCTGCACGTCTTCGGCAATGACAATCTCTTTTGCCAACGCATCTTCCCATGCGTCGCCGTCCAAGTGGTGCACTCCGAGCCATTTTTTTTCGTCATCCCACCCACTCCATTCGACGCGGGCTTCTCCTTCGTAGTCTCTATTGGGGGTCATGGCGCGAAGCAGGTCGTATGCTTCCCGGTAATCATACATGGCGTCCAAATGTTCCGGCTCGTGCTCTTTTAAATAAGGCAGGAGGCTGTCGAAGGGGACGCTGTCAAATAATTCTTTTAATGTCATGTTGTGTGTTTTTATTGATTTTCCGGCAAAGGTAATGGCTTGCTGTGCCATATCGCGGCATAAGTTTGATATTGTTTTGTGTTGCCGTTCATTTTCCATCGTTAATCGGAAATTTTTTAGGTTGTGCTTTGGTTTGGCATAACACGACCAGATCTTTGCAGTCAAATAAATGGATTATAAAAAGATATGGATATGCCAAGAAGGAACAGGAACATGAAGTATTGGGACGGGTATTTGTGCCGGGATGAGGATTTGGAGGAGTTGCCGGTGGGAATATTGGAGGATGTGATTGTCCGCATCTATGAAGACAGTTATTTGAGCCGGGATTCCAAACGGGATTTGCTGAAGGTGTATTTGGAGATGCGGAAATGGAAGTTGGACAAGGAGTTCCGGTACACGGAGGAGGATGTGAGGCGGTTGCGGGAGATGAATGAGTTGATTGAACGGCAGAGCATCGATGCCATACGGGCGGCTTACCGGATTTATCGGGAGGAATTGGAGGTGAAGGCTGAACGACCGGAGGAATATGTTGATGTGGAGGTGAGACCGCAGTTGAAAGTGCCGTCCGCGCTTTATTATGACGAGCCGGGTTTTATTTTTACGGAGAAGGAGGAACGGGTGTGGTATGCACTGTGTTCGCTGTATAATAGCGGTTACGAGACGTTCGGGATGCTGCCGGGAGGTGCGTTTTTTGGTACATCTCGTCCTGACGAGTCTTGTGAAGTAGCCATTCGGGACTGGGTGTATGGTTGTCACGGCGACGAGGAGCCTACGAGCTGGGGGGATGTGATGCACTTGGACAGGGGGAAGGTGAAGGATATTTGCTTTGTGTGGCCGTTCCACAATATTTATGATTTTTGCGGCTTTGCGATGACGGATTTGTTGAAGATAAAGAAGTTTGACCTTGTAATTGAATTGACTGATGAAGTATTATAAAGGATTTCCGGACGAGATGAAGGTGGACGGGCGGAATGTCACCTTGCACGATTTGGAACGCACGATGCTGTCGCTTTATTGGGACAAGACGTTGAGCGAATCGGACAAGGAGTATTTGATGGACAAGTATAAGGAGGAGCGGATGCGTTATTTGGATGGCGTGTTCCGGTTTAATGAAGAGAACCGCCGGCGGTTGGAGGAGGTGGAGCAGCTTTTGGAGAATGCCGTTCGGCGGATGGATGGCGTGTGCGAGCAAGTGAAAGAAAGGGAACTGGAGAAGCATAGGCAAGGGGATTTGGCTGCTAAAGAAATAAGCGTACATTTGGAGATTTGGAATTTGGAGGACACGGAGGAGGTTTGTTATTCGGATGAGGACAAGGATTTCTGGGACGTGCTTTACGGAGAGGACAGGGACTTTGAACGAGATTGGGGCGTATATTGTCGCAGCATGTCGTTGCTGCTGCGGGAGGAGGAAGGAGTGGGCAAGGACTATGTGGCTTATGAATCTATTGGAGGGAAAATGTGTGAACGGAGAATAGACGGGGAGCACGGATTTGGCGAAGATTTTTGCACGATGAAAAAAAATTATCGACTTGCCTGGGAGGATGTGATGAAGATTTCACGGTTTTATTTGACAGTGAAAATGGTTTATTGATAGGATGTGTGGATGAGATAGTGGTTGATGTGTGTTTCCAGATAAAAAAGATGAATTTATGCAGGGTTTTGGCATATCATCGGACGAACTTTGTGGTGTAAAAATGGCGATATTAATAGAAAAATGACTTTAAAATTGGAGATCATGACATTTGGATATTTGCTTTCGGCGTATTGTTTTGATGAAATTGTTGAGGAGTTTAAGGCGTTGTGGCGGGTTAATGCGCCTAAGCAGGCGGATAGCCTTGATTTAGAAGGGTGGAGGAAAATTTACCAGTCGCTTCAGGAGTTAGACGCGAAGTCTTCGCCGTATTATATCTGTTTGAGGGGGCGATGGGAAGGGTGCAGTCCATTGGTAGACATGAATTGCACTGTGCGTGAGGGAGGAAACGATACTTTTTGCTCTCCAATGGCAAGCCATCCGTCTTGGGCGGAGGTGTTGGGAATGGAAATCGTGGTGGATGGCGATGTGCAGATAACGCCTCAAGAATTGACTGCCGGATTGTTGTGGGAGATTACTTATTATGGGGGAACAGAGGAGTTGGTAAAGGATTTTCACGAGGGTTATAAGCAGGTTCAAGCCGAAAAAATAAATCTTTGCAATTTAGCAACCCAATGCGTTTGTGGTCTCAAAAAAATGCTTAACTTTGTAGCAATGCTAAGCGAAACGAGTGCTTGGCAATATAATATTGAAGAAGCGTTTTTTGCTTTATCCTTGGATAAGAAACGGCCATTTTCATACACGAAGGGTAAACAGAGTCACAAACGCTCATTGCTTGCCTTATATACATGTCTTGTATATAGCTGGTCAGCGTGGGGTTGCTGTTTATTTCGTGGCGGGTGCTTGGCCGTACCTTTATCCAGATAAACAAAAGAAGTCCCTACGCTTTTTTCATTTAAATGGCGAAAACGATTAACCGTCTTTTAGGGGATTTTTCAAGGCGAAGGGAAAAGTATGTGCTGTGTCCTTTCCCTTTTGTACACAGCAGCCGGTGTGCCGAAATCCGTGAATGTAGGCGAAAGTAAAATTGCAGATTATGTCGCAGATGATTAACAGAGGGAGGGAGTTAATTCGTATTTCCCCCAAAAACGCAACTAAAATCGAGTATTCCACCAATGATGGGAGAACGTGGACTCAACGTTTTTCCGGTTCATGTGGAGACTTCCAAGATTTGATGGAAAATGGAAGGGAAATTTTAGCGCAAACGTCAAAAGGACTGTATTATTCTATTAATGAAGGCAGGACGTGGACTAGGCGAAGTTAATTTTCAGTACGTGAAAAGGGTATTGCTATGCGATAGCCTTTTCACATTTAGCAAATTTTCCGATTATGAAATTGACACAGAGAAAAGCCGTTTTGGTTGTGATGATTTTGGTGGTCGTTGCTTGTTCTTTTGCCGTTTATCTGAAATTGTTTACGGGGAAAGAATTGTGGTATGAGATGTTTGCTGCAATTTTGGGGGTCATTATCACAGCGGTTATTACGATGATCCTTCTTAAAGGGCAAAGCGATGATGACGTGGAGCGCGAGAGGGCTGCCAAGATTTTTGAAGAGAAACTTCGGATTTACCAAGATTACCTCCATACTTTATGTGATGTGATAAAGGATCACCGTCTTTCGGATGAAGAAAAGACCCGCTTAGAATTTCAGACGTCATACGTGGCTATGCATTGCGAACCAAAGTACGTAGCAACGGTGAGTCGTGCTATTAAAGAGCTTATTGAAGAGACTTGTCCCGAGGATGGCGAGAAACAGCACCGTATCAATAAAAGCGATTCTCCAGACCCGTTGCTGGACAAACTTTTTTGCATTGTGGAGGCGTTTAGGAAAGATTTATACGGGGATGATTTCAAATTCGATGACAATTACAAATGGGACACGCTTGTCAATTTTTCTAATGCTTATCTTAATGCGAAGAGCGATGATGGCGATGCGGAGGATGAGTTGCCATGCAGAGATGCCGATTTGGGATTCAAAACACAAGACGGCACGATTTCGGATGCCGACCAGACTTTCGGCATGGAGGGAGCGGTACGGCATGACGAATGGGAAAAGGCTTTGGAGGATTGGCGGAAGTCCGGTTGGGGAGTGGCGGGATTAAGCACGCCCGATGATGACAGGCTCTTGCTCAAAAAAATTGGCGATAATGATGTGAGAAGTGCTAGAAGCGTTGTAATAGGTTTTGACCAAGGACATTATTATATCAAGGCTCAACATGGCGGCGATGCGGATTTTTCGAGACCGCTGAAATGGATGAAAGGAGGGAGGCGCACTTATGGTTCGTGGTGGAAGCATTTGCCGGAACCTTATTACGATATTCCACAGGGGAAATTGGCGGAGGCGTTTGATAATGACCTTTCATTGCGCGAATATATCATCAAGAATGTTAATAAACTAACAGATATTCTTGACAGGCATCATCGCACTTTTGAATGGGAAGAGGCAGTGAAAAAGGAGGTCGGACAAATTGACAAGTGGAGGTTCTTTATTTGGTATTGGGACATGTTGGCGTGTGAGTTTGACAATCTTGAAGAAGGCAAGCCTTATATGGATGTCATTGAGAAGAACGGCAAAGTGCTGATCCAATTCAGCAACCGGCAAGATGATGCAGGCAAGTTAAGCATCACCTTAAAACGGATTGGGTGCGAAAATAGGAAGCGGGAGGAAAGCGGTTATGTGATGTTGGAAGAAATCCCGTCTACGGAAACAAAGCAAGTCGCAGAGAAGGTGGCTTATTGGGTTAGGAAGATTAATGGTTAGCTGTATGATGTAAAATATTAATAAAAATTAAATTTCATGGAATCAATGACTATTAAAGATTTGTTTGACAGACGCAATATTTATTTTATTGTTCCTGAATATCAACGCGCTTACGCTTGGGGAGAAAAACAATTTTCCCAATTCATAGAAGATTTGAATGATCGTTCCACTATTTATTATTATTTAGGGCATTTCCTGTTTGAACAATACGAGAATAGATTTTATATTATCGATGGACAACAACGTATGACTACTTGTCTTATTCTTTTTAGTGTCATTGCCAATGCCTTAAGACATAGACAAGAAGAGTGGATTGAGCAGGAAGATGCAGATGAGATTAATAAATTGATAGAAGATATACAGGAACGATACTTGTATGACATGAAACACAGTAGAGAGAGATTGAGCCCCGTGTCTTATGACAATAATTTTTTTGTGGACGCTATCATTGAATATAAAGAAGACATTTTATCAGAAGAATTGACATCGAAATCCCAAAAAGCAATGCTTAAGGCTCGCATGTTCTTTGAAAAAGAATCGAGTAAGGCTTCTATCCAACAAATGCTTAATTGGGTTTATCGTATAGAAAACGCATCTATCACCATTTTTATTGTCAAGGATAAGTTACAGGCAACACAGATATTCGCTTATCAGAACGACAGAGGGAAAAGGCTTACGAATTTGGAGATTCTCAAAGCATATTTCATGTTACAGATTTTCAACCTGGGAAATCACGAGTATGATATCGTTTATATGGAAAAAGCGTTTGAAGAAATATACCGTAATATCGTTCTTGTCATAGTAGAAGAAGACAATGCACTCAATTATTACTGGAGGGCTGTCGGTCCGAAAGGGTATCTTAGCGAGAATGTGATTAGCGAAGTTAAGGAGTGGCTTAAAATGTTCCCTCAAAACGAACAAACAGAGCAAATCAAAAATTTTGTTAAAGGTTTATCTAAAGCCTTTGGCCTCATCAAACAGATAGAGCAAGACGATTCTTTTTATACCATGAATTTGAAGTACATGAACAATATGGCTTTTGCCTATCCTGTGCTTATCAAAGCCAAATTGTTGAATGTGAAGGATAAGACATTCGCACGGCTTATCAAATTGCTGGAAAACTTGACTTTTCGTTTTTTGATTAGAGGTGGACGGGCCGATATAAAATACAGATTACAGGGCGAGCTTCAAGGTGCGAATGACTCGGAAGGATTTGGTAAATTGATAGATTCTGTGAAATGGAAACTCAACAACGATGGGTGGTGGAGGTATTGGAGCGACACGGAAATGTTCAATCATATAAAAAGCAATTGGTTTTACGGTAACCGTGTAGATAATTATTTGTTATGGAGGTATGAACAATATTTGTGCAATGATAATTATCCAACCTCAAAAGTCTCATATACGGATGTCATTTCGAAAGAGAGCATTGAGCATATAGCTCCACAGACTCAAGACAATCCCTTAGAGAATTGTTACGGTATTTATGATAATAAAGAAAATCCAAACGAGGGAATTGTTTCGGGTGGTTGGATGAATAGTATTGGGAATCTGGTGCTAATGGCTGGCCGACAGAATAGTTCTTTGGGGAACCGACCGTTTGCAGAAAAGTTGCAAGTATATGGAAAAGACAATCTATTGAATCAACAAAAGGAGATAATAGAGTTTGTTGCGGACAAGGAACATCCTGTTTGGGATAAATCAAGTATCGAACGACGATTTAATAAAATAATCAATGCAGCTAAGGAAATTTGGGATTTGAATAACATATAAACTCGTATGTTATTGATGTAAATTGTTTTAATGAAATGTGCAAATATGGATGAAAGGAAAAAGTTTGACAAGAAGTGCATCATGAGGTGGCTGAAGCCGCTGTTGTCATGGGATTCTGTTTGCGAGCATTTCGAGTGGGACGAGGGGTTGCTTGAGAAGTACCAAGAGCAGGTCAATTGGACGAGTATTGCTAAGAATAGGCACATTAGATGGAATGCGTCGATGATTGAGAAGTTTAAGGAACGCATCGATTGGAATGCTTTTTCGTGGCAGGGACCGGAAGAGGTGTTTGTGAAAGTTGAGTATTTCCCTAATCATGAGGATTGGAATTTCGAATGGGATGAGGAATTGCTTGAAAAGTATCAGGAACAGGTTAATTGGACGAATATTGCCAAGAACAAGCATATCAAGTGGAACGAGGAGATGATTGAGAAGTTTAAGGAGCGTATCGATTGGAATGCTTTTTCATGGCAGGGTGCAAAGGGGGTATACACTATGGAACATTTGGAGAAGTTTAAGAAGTATTGGAACTGGTATTTGTTGTCACGGAATGATGATTTTATGCCATCGAAGGAATTGTTGGAAACTTTCGCCGATTATTGGGATTGGGACATGCTTTATCTAAAGGATAAATTGCCTAATTCTTCGTATTATACGAAAGTTTCTCATTCAAGAAAGAGGGATTATTATAGGAAAATGATAGGACCTGTTGAGGTTAAGCATGTTGATGATTGGGAAGAGATAAAGGATTTGTATGATGTGTACAGCTGGAAAGCTTCTTTTCTTGAAGAGCACAAGAAACGCATTGATTGGGAAAAGATATCACGTAATCCCAATATAAAATGGAAACCTGAAATGATTGAACAATTCAAGGATTATATTGATTGGGATGCCTTTTCAGGCGTGAAAGAGCATCTTAATATAAAATATGACCCTGATGTATCTCGTTATACGTCAGGAAATTTGGAAAGATACAGAAATCATTGGAATTGGACGATACTCTCTGAAAATGGAGATTTGCATTGCAGCAGGTGGTTGTTAGATGATTTTGTTGATTGTTGGGATTGGGGCAGGATCATTAATAATTGGGGAGTGATGCACCATTTCCGGAAAAGGGGGGATGATGATTGTCACATAGATACAGAGGGATTTATTGAACTATTCCGCAGATATATACCGAAGGAAGCTTTTCAGACATCGTTGCTAAAGGAAATATCGGACAGGAAAGGTGATTGGTCATTTGTTCTCACAGAACCTTATTTGGAGAAATATGCCAATCAGATGGATCAGTTATTTTTGTTTGGATTATCATACGATTCGTCTTTTGAAGGGTGGAGTTATTATTTGTTGGACAAGTTGGCGGATAAGTGGGGAGTGGGATGGAGCTATTTGATAAACAATCAAAGATTGGCGCATCTGTTTTCGGTGGATTTTGTGGTTCGATACCAAAGGTATATTCCATGGGACGAGTTGGAAGGCAGTCTTTTGGGTGAGAAGGTGAGGGAGGAACTTTGCGGGGCTAAGGGGAAGGATTTGATAGACTTATTATTAACAAATAAAAGATGAAGATTATGAAAAGACCGAATTTGTTTGATTTTGCGACGAAGGAGTTGTCGCAGGATGCGTTTTTGGCGTGGTTGCTGCAATGGGCGGCACCGGAGAATGCGCAGTATGACCCGGAGATGCAGAAAGCCGGGGAGGGTTTTGTGAAGATGTTGCTGGGGAAGGAAGGGGACGCGGGATTCCGGGTGGAGAAGATTGCGGTTTACCAGCAGCGGGAGCATGTGGATATTTGGGCGGAGATCAACGATGCCTACGTATTGATTATTGAGGACAAAGTTGGGGCAAACGAGCATTCCGGGCAGCTGGAGCGTTACCGGGAACTGGCTGCCAAGCAGTGCGGCAGTGAGCGGAAGTTGCGGTGCGTGTACTTGAAAACAGGAAGCGTCCCGCAGAATGCTTTGCGGCAGGTGGAAGAGAAGGGCTATGCCGTGGTAAACCGGAAGAAGTTGCTTGACTTTTTGGGAAAGCATGTGGTGGAGAATGTGATTTATGCGGATTTTGCAGACCGCTTGCGGCGGATTGAGGAATCGGAGGATTCGTGGCGGACGCTGCCTATTGGAAAGTGGTTTAAAGAAAGTTGGATAGGATTTTACCAGTGGCTGGAGGAGATGATGTATGTGGAAAGTTGGGGGGATGTGTCGAATCCATCAGGGGGATTCGTGGGGTTGTGGTGGCATTTCCTGAAGTGGCGGGGTTGCAATGTATATTGGCAAATCGAGCAGGGGAATCTTTGCTTGAAACTCGGCGAAGTGTATGAGAATCAAGGGGCGATTCGGGATGAGTGGATGGGGATTGTGTTCCGGCATGCCCAAGAGAGCGGACATGCGGAGATTGAACGCCCGCGTCGCCGCCCCGGTACTTACATGACCACTGCCATTGTGCCCCGGCAGGCATGGCTGGGGGCGGACGAGGAGTTGATTGATACGGAGGCGGTGGTGGAACGGCTGAAAAAGTACGAGGCGTTTTTGGATGAATGCTTAAAGTAAAGAGAATGAATTTTAACAATGCAAGGATTTTGATGGAATTTTAATGAGCATTAGATGGCTAGTAGGTTTCACTTGTCAATCCTTCATATTTCCGATACCCATAATTTGCATCGGCAGCTTACCATGCTGCCCGATGCAGATGTGGTAGTTCATTCCGGTGATTTTACGATGTCAGACACAGAGCAAGAGGTATTTGACTTTATTGAGTGGTTCTGTGGCTTGCCTTATCGATATAAAATCTTCATTGCAGGGAATCATGATGATTGCCTGTATCGGGCAGAATTGTCAGGGTTGGATAAGGATTGCTATTATCTATGTTGTTCGGGTGTTTGCATAGAGGGCATAAAGTTTTATGGAATTCCTTTGTTTATGGAGGATGTTGTTTGCGGGAGGGATGAAAATTTTATGCAAACCATACCAGAAGATACGGATGTGTTGATTACGCATCAGCCACCATGGGGGATTCTTGATATGGACGGAACGCGGCGTTATGGAAATTGTGAGTTATTGAAAAAAGTAGAACTGATTCGACCAAAGCTGCATTTGTTCGGGCATATCCATGCTGCTTTTGGGACAGAGCTTTATAATGGAGTTTTATATTCCAATGCGGCATTGGTGGATGCCGGGTATAATTTGGTGGGAGAAAGAATAAAAAGGTTGAAATTATTTTGAATGTTAGAGGGAAGGTTGTGATACGGAGTTGACCCCACACCCGGAAAGTTTTGCTTTTTTGGGGGGAAACGGTGTTTATTTTGTGAGTCGTTTTCCTGCTATTGTTTGGTTAGGGAATAAATTGTATCTTTGCCTATAGAAATCAATAAAACAGATGTACCATGGATAATAATTTGGTTCGTTTTGACTGGGCGATGAAGCGGCTGCTTAGGGACAAAAGCAATTACGACGTATTGGAAGGGCTTATTTCCACTCTTTTAGGGGAGGATTTGCATATCAACCGCCTGCTCGAAAGTGAGGCAAACCAAGCAGATGCCAACGACAAGTTTAACCGGGTGGACATGCTGGTGGAAGACAAGGAAGGCAGGCTGCTTATTGTGGAAATACAGAATAACCGGGAGCTTGATTATTTCCACCGGATGCTGTACGGCACCTCGAAAACCATTTCCGAGTACATAGGCTTGGGGGATGATTATGACAAAGTGCGCAAGATCTATTCCATCAATATCGTTTATTTCGACCTCGGTCAGGGGAAAGATTATGTGTATCATGGGAAGACTATTTTCCGTGGTCTGCACGATCCCCAGGATGTCCTGCAGCTTTCTGTCCGCCAGCGGGAACTCTTCGTGGGCAAAGAGGCGGGAGATATTTTCCCGGAGTATTATGTGTTAAGGGTTAATGAATTCGACAGAATTGCCAAGACGCCCTTGGATGAATGGATCAAATTCCTGAAAACTGGGGAGATTGACAAGGATGCCACGGCAAAGGGATTGCCGGAAGCCAGGGAGAAACTGCGTGTTGACTCATTGCCGGAAGCAGAAAAGCGGGCTTATATTAGGGATATGGAAGCTATCCGGTATCAACGGAGCGTCATTAAGACAGGATGGTATGAAGGGAGGGCAGAAGGAAGGGCAGAAGGAAGAGCAGAAGGAAGGGCGGAAGGAAAGGCAGAAGGAAAGGCAGAAGGTTTGGAAGAAGGGAAGATGCAGGAAAAATTGGAGATTGCGACGAATATGAAAAAACTGAACATTCCTTTGGAGACTATAGCCTCAGCAACAGGTTTGTCGGTAGATGTCATTAATAATCTATCAGTGTGACCGTTTTGCAGTCAGGATTATTTCACCACCTGCCTTTTTCCTCGGTTTGTTGTTGCGCTGCCACCCAAGAATTGCATTGGGTGGCAGCGGGGTTGGGTCAAATTATAATGTCACAGCTGTCCCTTGAGTTTTTTGGACAGCGTGTCCGGCAATGAATCGTAAACATCGGTATTGATATCATCGAAAAGGTTGTTGAAAGTGTCGGATAGGGCAAAATGCAAGCTATTTTCAGTTTCTTTCATGACGACATAGGGAAGAAGTTCAGTAATCTTTTCGTAAAGGGCACAGAGTTTGGTAAGCAGGTTGATTTCGTCTGTGTCGATGGATTCAGCCATTTTCTTTAACAGGCAGTTCCGGTCTTTGTTGTTTAGTATTATCTCATTGGTTATAGTGATGTCCAAAGTTTCTTTTAGCCATTTAGTGAATTGGCGTGCGCAGGATTTATCGTTGTAGGGGTTCTTTTTTTCGTTCTCTGATTCGTTGTCGCTTCCTTTGTCATTGAAATGAAATTCAGGGGCACCATACCGGTCATCATACCAATATGTCCCGCAGATTAGGCGGTGGCAGTTTACGATTTTTTCTGCTGTAGTGATACTTATCATGGTTTCTTGATTTTAATTGTTTATTGTTGAGTTATATTTTTTGTTTTCTGCAATGATGTCTTTTAGTTTTTGTATTTGTGTTTTGAGGTGCTTGTTGTAGCCGGGAAGAAGGATGCCGGCAATCCGGAATCTTTCTTGTACGATTTCGTAGATTTCTATTGCTTTGGCGTAATTTTGGGTTTGTCGGTCAATGTCTATCTTTACTTTGCCGCCGTCCGGGTGTTCGATGTGGTTTCCATATTGATAGTAAAAATCGGCTTTGGCAATGAGTTCTTTGCAATTTTCGATATATTCTTCATCATCGAAATCTAAGTCCTCGTTTTCAAAAGCCTTTTGGTAGTATTTGGTGGCTTCTTTGTACATACAGCATAGGTTGCCTTCTTTATTGCATGCGTATTCGTTAATATATTCGCCCAGTTCATAGTAATGTTCGGATTGCTTGTACCAATATACGGCTTTGTTGAAGTCTTCATCCGTATTTTTCTCGCGGTATATCCAGGCTAAGGAGTATGCGGCTTCTTTGTCGCCCTGTTGGGCAGCCTGGGTGTGCCAATAGATGCACTTTTCTTCATCTTTTTTCCAGATGTTCCATTTACATTTGACAGAAATGCCGCTGTAGATCTGCCCCAAATATCCTTGGGCTTTGGCACTTCCTGCATTGGCTGCTTTTTCGAGCCAAGCGATGCCTTGGGTATATTCGTTTTCATCGGGAGTGCCGAGGCTATTTCGGTTTCCGGAAGGATTTCTTTTTAAGAGCTCCAAACCTAAATTGATTTGGGCTTCGGTGTCGCCGCTTTCGGCGAGTTTTTGCAATTCTTCTCTGTTCATGGCAAAATGTTTTATTGTGTTATACGATATGGCGTTATTCTTGGGTTGCTTCGATGAGCGGAAGGGATTCCAGTATTTGGGAGCGTTTGAGGTACTGGCTTATGTATTTTAATTTTTCATTTAGGTCTTCTGCTTGGATTTGTTTGTTGCTTGTGAGGCGTGCAGCCCATATTGGATTGTGCTTAAATATGAGCGGAGTAATCAGGTTTTTGGCATTGATTATGCCGCATGCATACATGGCATTTTCATGTCTTACCCAAAAGTCGTAATCGAAATAATTGAGGGGTGCGGGTACGGGGAGTACTTGTAATATATTTTCTCTTAGGTAATTGCTTTCCCAAAGGAAAGGGGATAGTGAGTTTATGGAAACAACATAATCATCATTTGTGTGTACGATGTAGTTTGTAGGCATTGTTTGCAAAAAGAATGGGAACCAATCCGGGCACTCCTTTTTTAGGTATTGGTACATGCATTGGATTTCTAATTTTACAGCATCATAAAATTCTTGCGTTAATTGTAGTATGGTTTCTTTGCCGGCTTTTGTTTTGAGTTGGCTTAATGTATTTTCTTTCATAAAAGCGTGGCAGCGGGCAAATACGGCATCCAATGTGTTTTCCGGCGGGACGTTGGCCAGGTAGGGAAGGACTGGCAGAGGTTTTCTTGTATTTAAGTAGCAATCAAAAGAATGCATGATCATTTCCACAACTTCCTGAATGGTATAATTGAAAACGTTGATGGCATAATCTTGGCTGTCGTAACCAAATAAGTCCCAAAACTCTTCAGTGCCGGCAAGCTCGTATATATTGTTTTCCAATTTTATGATGATGTGTTTGTACGTTTTCATTATCCGTTCTTTTCCGGAGACACCGTTGGAAGTGTATGTATCTACGATGGCGGTGCAATGTTCTTGGTCGAAATATGTGCATATACATTCCCAATTTTGTCCCGCTTCTGCTCTTTTTGTTTGGAAAGTTTTTCCTAAAGTGTCCGTTAATCTTTTTGCAATGTGCTCTTTTAAAGCATACAATCCGGCATAATCTCTTGATTGGCTGTAATAATTGAACAGGTCTTTGTATGGGCTATTTATAAAATCGTCGCTTTGTAGAAATTGTTTGTGTATCTCTTCCCGGTTCTGGCAACGTTGTTTTATCATTAAGTTTCCATCCAGCCATGCTTGCCCTTCCGTGGAAAGGCGTAGAATCATTTCAGCAATCTTTTTTGCGTTGCAGGCAGTAATATCTACGTATAGGAAAGAGGTTTGCAATTTGTATGTTTTCCTTTGTTTGTCGTAAGATAAATGGATGCGGTTATTGGGTATCTGTATGGCATATTTCCCTTCTTGTTCTTTTTTTATGTTTTGGGCAGGCAGACCTTTTTGTTGCAAGATTTGAATGATTTCTTCTAAGGAAGTCAATTTATTCTTGGATTTTTTTAATTCCGGAAAGAATGTTTTTGTGAATTGTTGCTGTATTTCTTTTTGCGTGCAACCATTCAAAATTTGTTGGTCAATCCATTCAGTTGTTATTTCAAATGTTTTCATAGTAAAAATGTTTTTATGGTTATACGATGTGTTTAGAATTGCCAGTGTTTGATGGCTTGGATGGTGTTGGCGGTGAGGAGGATGGTGGCGGATGTGTTGCATAGGACGGCGAGGAAGCGGTTGGCGGAGTAGGCGAGGGCGTGGGAGAATAGGGAGGTGGGGCTGTTGCGGAAGAACATGCGTAGGGAGACGACTTCTTCGAAGTGGCGGAAGGTGAATGCGGCGGCAATGGCGGCGAGGAGGAGGGAGAGGATGGCAGTGGCAAGGAGGAGGGCGGTGGTGCCGGGAAGGGCAGCGGCGTAGTAGGCGGTGAGGAAGTATGCTGCTGCGGTGAATATGAGCGCGATGATGCCGGAGGCGTTGTTTTTGGCGGGTGCGCCTCCCATGATGCCTTTGAGGAATAGGATGAGGAAGCCGCCGATGATGGCGACGTTTGCCGTCCCGTTTTGGTATTGTTTCCCGGAGGTGAGTATGAGCGCCTCGAAGATGGCGAGGAGGATGAGGGTGGTGATGGCCTCGTAGTTGGCGGTGAGCCATGAGAGGATGGTGTGTTTGCGGTATTCCATGGTGTATTGTTTTTATGTGTTTTCGTATTTTGTGAGTTCGTCAGCGATGGCGGCGGAGATGGGCATTCCGGTGGCAAGTTCAATCCACAGCCATTGCCCGTTTGGGTTGCATTCGAGGAAGACGTGTTCCCCGGAGGGCGTGGCAATGAGGTCGAAGGCTCCGAAGCGGAGCTGCATGCGGCGGAGGAATCGGCGGCAGGAGCAGGCAACGGGTTCAGGCAGTTGGCATGCGGAGAAGCGGATGCCGTGTTCGTATCCTTGGCGCCAGTCTTCTTTGCCTTCGCTTTCGTCCTGGGCTTGTGAGTCGATGCGGCAGGCGAATGTTTTGTCGCCGACGGCGGTGACGCGGAGTTCGTAGGCTTTGGGGATGTATTCCTGGAGGAAGCAGGCGGTTTGTGCGAATGCTTCTTCGGGGGCTTCGCGGAGGGCGTCGGCAGGAATCCGGCGGGTGTAGAAGAGGTGTTCCGTGCCTTCGCTTTCGTTCCAGACGCTGTCTGCTGAGATGGGTTTCAGGGCGAGTCCTTCGTGTTTTTGGGCAAAGCGGATGAAGGGGGCTTTGCGGTTGGCGAAGCAGGTGTCGGGGATGCGGAACCCGGCTTCGCGTGCGACCTGCATTTGGAGCATTTTGGAGGCGGCGACGCGGTCGCGGACGATGCTCCCGATGGATGGCAGGGCTTCGAGGGAGTGTCGGAGGAAGGCAAGGAAGCCGGCTGCTTCTTCGCGGTTGTGGCGGTCTACCGTTTCGGAGCTGTGCAGGGGGAGTTCTTGTGGCGGTTCGGGACGGCGGTCCCAGAGGGCGGTGATTTCGTCGCTTCGGAGCGTAAGCCCGTTGCGGATGTTTTTGATGGTGAAGGAGCATCCGCTGTTGCCACCGAGCCATTGGAATTCGTAGTCCGTGAGGAGGGCTTCGGTGTTGAGCCGGAAGACGGGCACTCCCCGTTCCGCGAGGATGCGGATGACGGGGGTGGGGTGCGCGTCTTGTTTGTTGGTCATGATGAGAATCATTATACGTTCTTTTGGTCGTCGATTTCGTTCTTTTTGTCGGCGACGCTGTTCCCGCAGGTTTTTGTTCCCCGGACGAGCGTCTGTGAGGTTTTGAGGGAACGTGTTCCGACGGTGCGGGCGTCGATGGCGACGGTCTGGGTGAAGGGGTCGTAGAGGGCGGGAGCCTCTGTTTCCGCTTCTTGGATTTTGGTCGCGGGCGTGAAGCCCATGAGCAGCGGCATCGGGGTGCCGTTGATTCGGGTTGTGTTGTAGTGTTGCATAATCTTTTGAGTTTTAGTTAGACATAAAATCTTGTTTCCATTTTTCAAAGAGAGCCGCTTCGTTGGGATGCAGGATATTGTCAGCATGGATGACTGCTGAGATGAATTCTTGCAGTTTTTTTAATATGGCTTGTTGTTCTGCATCGTTGAAGACAGCCAGCAGTTCTTTTGTTTCTATGGCAATTTCATCGTATGTGTATGTGCGTGAGATGGCTTGCTCTATCGTTTGTTTTAATTCTTCCGATATGTTTTCTTGTTTCTCCAATTCATGCACGTAGCGGGTGATGAAGTCGCGTTCGCTCTCATCGTATTCGCCATCGCAGTTGGCGAAGAATACTCCTGTTTTGGCAATCAGTATTGCCATTTTGCTTTTCGCGTCCATGACTTTTTATTTTTTAGCCATATCTCCTACGACCTTTATTGCAAAACCGGCAACGGCAATGGCTCCTAATGCGATAGCACCGATCATGCCTGCTTGGTTCTTTTGCCCTTTTTCCATTAGGTTCCCTACTTGTTGGATGGCATTGTTGCCTCCGGATTTAATTACTTCTTTGCTCATGATGTTTTGAATTTAATTGTTAGACATTTGTTCTATTTCTGTAGCCCGTTCTTTTGTGATGTCCAGGGCTTCGCGTTCGCGTTCCAACAGGCGGCGGGTGCGGTCGGTGATGCCGTTTGCCGCCAATTCTTTATAGGTTTCCAAGTATTCTTTTTCGTTGTCGGTCAGGGAGGGAACGGTTTGCTGTTCAATCTCCAAGGCGCGTGTTTCGGTGATGCCTAATTTTTTCCGTTTGCGTTCGAGGTAGCGGCGGTCTTCTTCGGAGATGGAGCTGTTGTCCTCCAGGCAGAAGAGGATTTCTTCTTTGTATTTTTCCTCTTCTGGGGTTAAGGATTGAGGGATGCTGGGAGTTGGTGCCTTGGGTTTGTTCTCGGAAGCAGGAGAGATTTCCCGTTTCCGGTAGATTTTGGTGCCGTGTTGGATGTTCAAAGCAGTCGCGCCGGAGAAATATACTCCTATTTCATCTCCGATTTTTAATTTGTTAGCAGTAGGCATAATATCTTCGATGATAGAATCAATTTCAGTTTTTCCATTGTCAATGATGACTTTATCTCCAATTTTAATAGTTCCTTTTAATTTGACCATAGTTAGAAATCTTTTATTTTTTATTTCAGAAACAGGAGTCATCTGCTCTTCAATTTGTTGGAATTCTCTTTCCCCTATCAAGCAAAAGTTTGTAACTTCCATTATCAGTTCCCCTTTGCGTGCTTCGGCTTGGGCTTTCAAGGCTTGGGGAGACAGGTAGTCGCTGAATTCTTCCAAGGGTTTGAATTGTACGGAGATTTCCCATTCCGTTTCCATCGTTTGGTTGAAGGTGCTGTCCGTGGAGGCGGAATAGTTGGCAGAGACGTTTGCCATCAGGTTTTGGAAAGCAGCCTTGACCTCGTTGAGTTGGTTTTGGGAAATGTTGGAGGTCTCGAATGAGGAGACTTTTTTCGTGAACTCCAACAAACCGCCTTCCAAGCGTTGGCGGATGAAGGTCTGCAATTCCGGGTCGTTTTTTGCCCACAGCAAATCATCGGGGCAATAGGGGGCTTTTTGCGGGGCGAAGGTTTGGGTCAGGAACATTTCGTCCCGGTTTTCCTTGTTTTCCGAGTAGGAACGCTTGCCTTCATAATTGCCGGAAGCATTGATTACCTTGTATTCTCCATCGATGCCCAAGTTGTAGTTAGTGACAATGTCCTGCGAGATTTTGCTGCCTTTCAGGCAACGGGTGGTAATCTGGGTAGCTCCCAGGCACTGGAACAGGCGGCATATTTCCTGTACTTTTTCGTAAAAGAGCAGGAGCTGCGCGTTTTCAAAAGGCAGGTACATGGGGCGCAAGGGGTGGGCATAGTAAAGCGTATTGGCTTGGGGATGCCCTATGGGGAAAGTAATGTCGCCTGGCAGTTCATCTAAAGGGAATACATATTTTATATTGTCTGTTTCGTCGTAGCAGCCGCCGATGTGGTCGAGGTCGCGGACGGTGAAAATGAATTGGCGGTCGTGGTAAGGGCGGTTAGTGAATGTATTTTGTCCGTATTTTATCTCTTCGAGGTCGTCATGCAGCATTTCTCCACAAAATTCCAAGAGATCTTTATATTTTTCAAAAGTTATTTCTTTGTCATTTTTATCTATTTCAGCTATATTCGTTTTATTTTCAATGGCTGCTTCAATCCTTTCATTTATACTTTTTCCAACAATATTGTAGCCCTTTCCGGCAATAATATAATTGGTGTAGTCTGTTTTTCCTGTAATTAGGGATTTTGCCCAATTCTTTTCGCCTTCGTTGCAGGCAAATGGCAGGGCTTGGATGGCTAAGCGGGTGGCTTCCACATGTTCGCCAAACCAGTGAAGTTGTTCCGACTTTGCGGAATAAAGCATGCATATCCACGCTGCAGTGTCTTCGTCCAATAATTCTATGGCGTTGTTGATGTTTTTAAGGGCTTCGCGGTGGGCTTCGGCTTCTTCCTTGTTATTCTTTTCTTTGATTTCTTGCGGCAATTGCCAATAGTTTTCTTTTTGTTTGGCTTCGCTGATGACTGACGCAACATGATCCCAACCGAGGTGCTTGTAATAATATCCCATGATAATTTCGCCTGCTGTTTGGGCATAGAGGTTCAGGTAGTCGTCAATTTCCCATTGGCAACTGGCGTTGTCGAAATTTTTACTGTCTAATTTTTTCCGGATGCGGTCTAATTTGTTTTCTTTGGCTTGTTCGAATTCCCTTTCTTCTGTGCCATCGTATTGGTTGACAAGGTTGGAAATTTTTCCGCCAACGTATTCTCCTAATTGGTTGTTAGAATCAGCTTGATAAAGTTCTTTTGCTGTTTTAAGAATGCCTTTCAGTATATAGATTCAATATAGAAGTGCAATCACCGCCTCCGCCATTGGAGCGTAGCGGCAATGGCGGAGGGCAGTGATAA